>JALSUN010000112.1 GCA_027061425.1 Helicobacteraceae bacterium | reverse complement strand
CAACACCCGTTCAAAACCTTATTAACAAAGGGTATGTCAACCTTATGGGTCTTGACATGCGTGAGTTTCGTGATCCTACTACGTATGAGACACTCAACGCGCTTTTTACCCGTCATCTAGAGACACCTCGTGCCTTTTCAGAAGCAGTAGAAGATTTTATCTCTCCATGTGACTCTTTTATAACAGAGTGTGGTCGCATCCATGAAAACATCGCGATGCAGATCAAAGGCATGCATTATGATGTTAATGATTTTCTAGGTGACAGAATCTCAGATGAGAACAAAGAGAAGTTGTTAGATGGTGAGTACATTAACTGTTACCTCTCTCCCAAAGATTATCACCGTTATCATGTTCCTTGTGATCTTACGGTTAAAAAAGCAGTGCACATTCCAGGTAAACTCTACCCTGTAAACATCCCTTATCTTAACAAACAGCCCAATCTTTTTATAGAGAATGAACGTGTGGTCATAGAGTGTGAACTTGAAAACGGAAAGATCTTTTACATGGTATTGGTCGGTGCGCTCAATGTAGGTGTGATGCAGGTGACGTTTGAGCCGCGTATCAAGACCAACAGCTCTGTAACTGAAGTCACAGAATATACATATGAAGAGGGTATCAAACTCTCTAAAAACGATGACTTGGGTTGTTTTGAGATGGGTTCTACCATTATCATCCTGGCAGAGCAGGGAACACTTGAACGCACTATAGAGCAGGGTGACAAAATCTCTTACGCACAGACTATCGCAAAGTTTAAATAAAACGTATTAACTTAAAAGTGTGACTATAAATGGCCACACTAAAGACTATGAGTAGGTCAGATGAGACTTGTTAACGGTTTCTTACTTCCATCTTAGCCATAAGTTTTCCATGTTCTTCATAGATACTCATAGTGGTATCTATAGGAAACTTCTGTTGTGACAGTTCATCTTGTATGGAGTGCAGTACGGCTGCAAAACGTTGAAACATTGGGACGACAACATAATCTATGTGGTCTTTTTTTACATGCTCTGCCAGCTTTTTGACTGCACATTGATAGAGGGCATCATTAGTAGCATACTGCAAACGATAAGCAGTCATCATCTTGATGTTTTTAATGAGCGCTTCTTTTTCAAGGTCAGAGATAATTTTGTTTTCTGAAGCACGTTTGAGTTCATCTTCAATAACAGCCTTTTCATGTTCTACTGCATCTTCAACGACCTTTTCTATATCACCGCAATGTGTTTTTAGACCTTCTAAAATATCATCATCATTAAGACGTTTACTATCAACAGCGTATTGATAGGTACGATTTTCAAAATAGTCATGGTCCAATGCTTTCATGAGTTGAATGGCAATGTTTAAGTAAGTGTATCTGTCATCATATTCAGAATCAAAGCTTATCCCGCTTTTAGAGATAAGAGGTTTGGGACCTACATATTTGATTTGCATAGTGCTGCCTTCGTAGTTGAATTTATGAGTTGATTGTAACACAACTTATTTCTATTTTATAAAGGTTTTAGATATTAGTATAAGTAGATGCGTAATTATAGAATCAAAATCTATAAAAAACTAGATATTTTCGAGTTTTTCTTCTAAATATCAAGTTTGATTATATTTTTTTATGCTAATCTGTTTTTGATTGAAACGTATGTTTTAATTATATAGTTTAAGTTTAAGGAAATCAGTTTGAAAAAAAATCTATTAATATCTTCTATCTTGTTTGCAGGTACATTAACAACACTTTCAGCATCTTTGGGTTCAGCACCACAGATACAAGAAAAAAAATCACAACAAGTGATGTATGATGGTCAGAGTATTGTTCTGGGTAAATATAAAAACATGCAAGAAGCTGATAGTGCATTAAGTGGTTTACTTGACTTTGTAGACAGTAACTCTAAAGTCGTTAATCTAGAGTTGGCACACGGATTTGATTATGCAGTAAAAGAGAAAAATGGTAAATTTGTAGTGAGTATAGAGCCTTTTACAAATGAGAAAATACTTAATGATGTATTGCAAGTTGTTAAAGCACGTTACACAGGTGCTCATGCGGAAGTATGTAAAGCTTGTGTGACTGAATCTGCGATGAATGCCAATGCCAAGTATAAGGCAAGCATAGAAAAAGAAGCTATAGAAAATGCAGCTGCAGCTAATAATGAAAGTGAAGTTGTTCAAGTTACAGTTGAAGAAGATGCTGAACCTATTACACAACCAGCAGAAAACGTCTCTACTGAAGGTGGATTGCTCCCTGTTGATCTTCCTTTTGATCAAAAATACTTAATGTATGGTGGAGGTGGCCTAGCGCTACTTATTTTGATTTTCTTAATCATGCGTAAACCTAAAAAGAGCTCAGATAAAGAGCTTAGAGCAATGTATGCGCAGGCTAAAGCCTTAGAAAAAGAGTTAGAGCAAGAGGAGGGTGAAGGTGCCTTAGAGATAGATGAGACAGACTTAGAACCGACACCTCAAGCAAAGCCTCAACCAAAACCTACGCCACGAGAAAAACCAGCGCCACAGCCAAAACCAGTAGCGCAACCTCAAGCCACACCAGCACCTCAGGTCAAACCACAGGCAAAGCCAGAGCTTCAAGCACAAGTAAAAAAAGAAGTAGATCCAAAACCGACATCTGCTGCACCTGCTCAACCCTCGCCAGTAGCTACGCCTACAGCAACAGCCACTTCTCATAAACTACGCGAGCCAAATAAGGCACTGACCTCTATTAGTAAAGATAACTTTAAAGAGTTTGAAGGGATGCGTCTGCTTATTGCAGAAGATAACTTGATTAATCAAAAAGTTATTGTTGGACTGCTTAAAGATTCGGGTATTAATATCAAAATAGCAAATGATGGTCAAGAATGTATGGATATTTTGGCAGAAGATCCAAACTATCCGATTATTCTAATGGATGCACACATGCCACGTATAGATGGTCTTGAAGCGACCCGTCTGATCCGTAAAAACCCTGCCTATGATCACATCACAGTGATGGCACTTAGTGGAGACACTGGTGCAGATGATGTTCGTAAAATGCGCGAAGCCGGCATGGAAGAACAGTTAGAAAAACCACTTAAAATCGCAGCATTATACCAAGCGCTTTATTGCTATTTTGATCCTAATGCTATTGGTGGTGCGGACGAAGCCCTTCCTGAGATCAAACTTGATAATTCTCTGGGTCTTGAGATGTTAGGTGGAGACGTTGAACTTTATCATGAGATTTTACGTGAATTTGAAGCACTATATAAAGATTCTGATGACAAAATTGAAATGTGGATCAAACATGGTGACTTAGACAAAGCAAAGGCAATACTGTTAGATGTTAAAGGTATTGGTGAGAGTATTGGTACTGCGGAACTCACTGAGACTGCTGAAGAGTTTAGAGAAGCTATTATCAATGGTGAAATAGACAAATTTGACAGGTTATTGAAGTTATATCGTTCACAACTTAAATCTATTTTAGCAGATATTGCAGAGGTATAACACCTCTCCTTTCTGCCTCAGGGCTTTTTATGAAATTACTACTATCTTTTTTACTCCTATTTTCGTTTTCTCTTCTTACTGCTGCTGACAAAACACTCCACAAAACTATAATTGTTGGGAGTTTTTTACGAGCACAAGATGCTGATGTTCAAAAACGTAGCTTGGAAGCTTGGGTCGCTGAGACACCTCGTGTCAGTCAACTGCAGCGCGAATATAATTTTTATATCGTAACACGTGAGTCTGCACCCTATTGGGTAGTAGCGATAGAGCCTCTTTTAAAACAAGATGTTGTCAGTGAACTCTTTGAGTTGGTGAAGTGGAAGTATCATGATGCTTTTATCTCTAATGTCCGTTCAAAGGTACTGTTAGCTGCTTATGCTCGCGGTGAGCACCCTGTAACTAAAAAAACAACAACTATAAAAAAACCACCTGAAATATCAGATACGAGAGTATCACCAGCAGGTAAAAGCTCAAAACAAGAGACTGATATCATATCCTATCCTCAAGAGGTGAAGATAGAAAAAGTGATTATAAAAAAAGAGAGTAGTGGTTTTCAATTGTTCTACCTTTTATTTGGTATCGTTGCCCTCTCTGCAATTGTGGTGTATCTACTGCTTCGCCAGAGAAAGGCAGAAGCGCATGTTAAGAATATTGAAAAAAAGATTAACACGCTGAACAGCTCTAATGAAGCACTTAGCAGTGTTAATGAAGAGTATAAGGGTTCTATAGAAGAACAAGAAGACCTTATTGAAGAGATGTCTGGGAAGCTTAAAGAGCCTACTCAGTCCATTTTAGGAAGAACTGAACGTATTTTAGAGACAAAGTTAAATGATAAACAGTCTATAGAGTTGCGTAACATTCAAGACTCGGGACAGGTACTTTTTGCCATCGTTGATGACCTTCTTGACTTTATGAAAATTCGCTCTAATAAGCTTGATATTGTGCAAAAACCTTTTGACATCAATGAACTGCTTGATCTGATTGTACGCTCTGTTTTAGAACGTATAGAGAAAAAAGACATTGAGGTCATCTTTGACATAGAAAAAACTGTACCACCACGCATTATAGGAGACCCTAAACGTATTGGTCAGGTACTTACCAACCTCTTGGAAAATGCCATTAAGTTTACCAATGCGGGAGAGGTGAAGCTACGTGTAAAGAGTTTGAGTCAGACTAAAGAGAACGTTCAGTTGATGTTTGAGGTGATCGATACGGGTATCGGTATCCCAGAATCAAGACTTGATGATATCTTTACACCTTTTTATCAGATACACAACAACAACAGTGCTGGGCTTGGTCTCTCTATTTCCAAAGCCTTAGTCGAGATGATGGGTGGAGAGATTTTGATCTCTACGGAGCTTAACCGTGGCTCTGTCTTTACCTTTGTACTTGGGCTTAAAGTTCTTGATGTAGAAGATAAACGTCACTACCGTCTACCAGACAGTGCTTATAAACCACGACGTGTACTTATTATTGATTATCATGACAGTGCTGCAGTGGCTATGCGTAAACTTCTTACTTATTTTCACAACGAAGTAGACATCTTGTCTCAAGCAGAGATGGAGTCTCTTGCTCCAGACCTGGGTCAGTATGACATCTTGTTTATCTCTGAGAAATTGCTCACTTTTGATCTGATCAAGCAGATAGATCCTCTTAAAAAGAGCAAGGCATTAAAGGTTGTTGTTGTTGGTAGTATGCTTCATAAAACGAACAACTCTAACATTGTTGAAAAATTGGCAGATGGTCGTCTGATGAAGCCTGTTAACCAACAAAACATATTTGACCTTCTCGTTGGGTTCTATGGTGATGAACTCGTCATCCCAATGCCAACTAAAGATGATAAGAAGACACTGGTTGAACCTTCTACTCCAAGAGTTGTAATAGAACGTACTCAGAAAAAAGATGTTAAAAAAGAGGATTTCTCCATTTTTAAGGGTGCGAGGATCCTGGTGGCAGAAGACAACCTCATTAATCAAAAAGTACTTCTGGGTATTCTTAAAAACAGTAACATAGAACTTGATATAGCGAGTAATGGTAAGGTCGCTATAGAGATGGCCCATCAAAAAGAGTATGACCTTGTCCTTATGGACATGAACATGCCGGTGATGGATGGATATGAAGCAACTGAACGTTTAAAAGCTTCACTTAACACCTCTGGCCTTCCTGTGGTAGCACTTTCAGGTAACACTATGCCAGATGAGATCAAGCAGATGCATGCCTGTGGTTTGGATGACAGACTTGAGAAGCCTATTAAGATAGAGGCACTTTACTCTGTCTTTAGCAAGTACCTTGAACAGTATGTTACTGAAGTTGATGTAGAACCGATCAATGCCTTGCCAAATGAGTTCCATGTTTATGACGAGGCGCTTGAGCGCTGTGGTGATGATGTGGAGCTCTACAAAGAGTTGGTTGAAGAGTTTATCGTTTTATACAAAAATTCCGATGCGCTGTTTGATGAGTATATGCAGGCAAAAGATGCAACAGCTCTTAAAGAGTTAAGTCATGACATTAAAGGTGTGAGTTCAAATATAGGTGCTTACGCACTGGCTAATGCAGCACAAAAAATCAATGAATCAAGCCTTCAAAGTACCAGTATGCCTCTATATGTCAAGAAATATAGAGAGGTCTTAAGACAGACACTCAATGTCTTAAGTTCTAAAATGCGCACTTTGTAACCCTTTTAGTGTAAAATTATATTTGAAAAAAAAGGCACTCTTTTAAGGGTGTTCTAAAAACACTACATTACATCAAAAAGTTATAATAATGAGAATAGATAAATATTTAAACGCAGTCAACATCACAAAGCGACGCAGCGTGGCACAAGACATGATCCATTCGGGTGTTGTCTCCATCAACGACAAAGTGGTCAAAGCCAGTAAAAATGTGGAGGTGGGCAACATTATCACCTTAGCATACCTCAAAGGTGACAAAAAGTACCAAGTACTTGATATACCTACAACCAAGTCAACACCTAAGGCTGACCAAGAGAAGTATATAAAGGAGATCTCATGAATTATGATCAAGCGTTTAGTGCTTTTAGTGATCTTTTTGAACATAAGTTAGATGATGTGCAGATGAGAGAGTTTCTGCTGAGTATGACCCTGGACAAGAACACTTCAGTGGAAGCACTTGCAGCTGCTGCAACAGTGATGCGTTCCCATGCGATTGCCTTACCTGTAAGTGAGACCTTGCGTCCACAACTTTTAGATGTTGTGGGTACTGGTGGTGACAAGATCGGTAGTTTTAATATCTCCTCTACGGTAGCACTTCTTTGTGCTTCTATGGGCTCTTATGTTGCCAAGCACGGCAGTCGTTCCATCACCTCCAAGTCTGGTAGTGCTGACATGTTTGAGTCTCTTGGTGTTCGCCTTGATCTTAACATCAACCAAAGTGCTGCCTTGCTTGAAGAGAGTGGCTTTACCTTTATGTTCGCACAAAACCATCACCCTGCCATGAAGTTTATTATGCCCATACGTAAGAGTATCTCTGAAAAAACAGTCTTTAATGTGCTTGGCCCCTTAACAAACCCTGCTGGTGTTGAGAAGATCATGCTCGGTGTTTTTGACAAGAATTTTATCCCTAAAATTGCCGAAGCCCTTAAGATCAACAATGTCACTTCGGCGATGGTCGTGAGTTCAAAAGAGCGTATGGATGAGATCAGTATCTCTGATATCTCTTATGCTGCACGTGTTGATAAAGATGGCATAGAAAATTATGAGATTGATCCTGAGGACTTTGGCATCAAACGTCAACCGCTCTCTAGTATCATTGGTGGTGATGCAGAGGAAAATGCACAAATCCTGCACAATATTTTTGAAAACAGAGCGACAGATGCACAGAGAGATATCGTGCTTATGAATGCAGCCAATGCCTTTATAGTTGATGGAAAAGCACGCGACATTCAAGATGGTTTGGAGATCGCTAGAGAGGCACTGTTAAGTTCTAAGGCAAAGATGAAACTTCAAGAGATCATTAAAGTGAGCCAGAAACTGTGAGTACCTTCTCTTGTGGCGTGGATGACTTGGTTCAGGTCTGTACAGCAATAGTTGAGAAGCTTGGAAGTGAGGGCGTGATCATTTTGCAAGGTGATTTGGCGTCAGGTAAAACAACACTCACTCAAGCCTTTGCAAAGTTCTTAAAGATAGAAGATGCGGTGACTTCTCCTACTTTTTCCCTTCAGCAGTGTTATGGTGATGGACTTTTTCATTATGACATCTATAACAATGGCACTGACAATTTTTTAGCCTTGGGCATGTTAGAAGAGTTAGAAAAACCGGGATATCATCTCATAGAGTGGGGCGATGATACTTTAATTAATATTTTAAAAACGGCACAGATCCCTACGGTAGTCGTAGTGATAGAAAAAGAGGGCCCGATGAAACGTACCTATAGGATTACAGATGCATAAACTGATAGCAACAGACTTGGTCAAGACCATTAAGGGGACCGAGATCGTTCGTGGTATGTCACTAGAAGTGAGTTCAGGTGAGGTAGTGGGTCTTCTTGGACCTAACGGTGCGGGTAAGACCACAAGCTTTTATATGATCTGTGGTTTGGTTGAGATGACGAGTGGTGCGGTCTTTTTAGATGGAGAAGAGATCTCTCATATGCCACTGCACCAAAGGGCGATGAAGGGGATAGGGTATCTTCCGCAAGAAGCTTCTATCTTTAAGGACTTGACGGTAGAAGAGAACCTTATGGTCGCGGCACAGGTGAGTATAAAAGGTGAAAAAGCACAACTTGAACGTATAGAAGAGCTTCTTGACATGTTTAACATCGAGCCGATTCGCTACCGTAAGGGTATCTCTCTTTCAGGTGGAGAACGTCGTCGTGCAGAGATCGCGAGAGCACTCATTAACGCCCCTCGTTTCCTGCTGCTTGATGAGCCTTTTGCGGGTGTTGACCCCTTGGCTGTCAGTGATATCCAAGAGGTGATCCATCAGTTGGTAAAGTATGACATCGGTGTTCTTATCACTGATCATAATGTGCGTGAGACACTCGATGTCTGTGACCGTGCCTATGTCATTAAAAGTGGTTCTCTTCTGGCTTCGGGAACAAGTGATGAGATCGGACAAAATGAGGATGTACGTAAATATTACTTGGGTGAAGACTTCAAACTCTAACTTTTATGAAACACCATGATGTAAAGAGACGACTTGATGAAGAGGTTTTAAAACGCAACAGCGTGGATGAGCTGCATCTGAGTCGTCCTGACCCTATTATGCCTGCAAAAGAGCATAACGACCCCTCTATAGCACTCTTATGTGCACTCTTTGGTTATGGCAGAGCAAACAGCATCATCAAGTTTCTCTACAGCCTTGATTTTAGCCTCCTCGATACGACGGAACAAGAGATGGAAAAGCAGTTACAAAAGTACTACTACCGTTTTCAAAATGGCCAAGATGTTATAGAGATCTTTAAGACCTTACACCGTCTTAAAGAGAGAGACACTTTAGAAGATATTTTTTATGAAGGGTATAGAAAAGAGCATGCTGTTTTAGAAGGTCTTAACACACTCATCCGAGCGATGCAAGAGGTGAATCCTTATGAGAGTAGGGGTTATAAGTTTTTGGTCTCTCAACCGGTTCAAAAGCTTCGGGGAGGTAGTCCTATGAAACGTTGGATGATGTACTTGAGATGGATGGTACGTCACGACAACATTGATATGGGGCTTTGGTCTAAGGTAGAGAGATGTGACCTGCTGATGCCTTTAGACACCCACACTTTCAAGGTCTCTCAAAAACTGGGTCTGCTTCAGCGAAAACAGTATGACTTGCAGGCGGTGATAGAACTTACCGAGACTTTAAGAAGCTTTGATGAAAAAGATCCCATAAAGTACGATTTTGCACTGTACCGCATAGGGCAAGAGAAGTTACTTTAGCGTCTCATCTTTTTTACTATCTTTGAGGAGTTTAAAACTCATGAAGCCGAGTACCATCACCCCAAACAGCAGTGATATCCAAACTAAAATAGCACTGTTGTTTCTAGGCTTTTTCTTGGCTTTCAGTGCATCTGGATTGATGAGCTGAGGTTTTTCTAAACTAGCTTGAGATGAGACTTTGGTAAGTGCTCCGAAATCTGTGTTTGGGACTTCTGCTTTAAGTGAGCCATAATAGAGGGCATAAGGTGGTGTGCCTTGTGCCATAAAGCTCAGACGTTTATGGGCATAAGTAAAAAAAAGTGTCATCTCATCGGGCAGGTAATAGCCTCGGTCTGCTTGGATGGCATAGTATTTTGCTCTTGAGTTGAGGGTAATGCTCTCTTTAAGAAGTTTACCCTTTTGAAGCCTGTAAAACTCTGCGGTGGCGAGATGCTTCCACTCTTGGTCTAGTGTGTCACGCTCTAAAATGATAAATCTATAAAACTGTTCCTGAGCAGGTAGTGAGACTCTTAATGTGTTGAGTGTCAGGTTGGAAGGGAGCTCAAAGGTGATGATCTCTTCGCCTTCATGTTGCCCCTTTGTAAAGGTGAGGGACGTTTGAACCGGTGGCGTTGTCTCGGTCTGATACTTATAGGCGATAAACTCTCTGATATTAAGTGGGCTATGGGTATGAAGGTTCAGATAGTTTGTCTTAGGGATATGAAGGTCTATACGCTCTTTAATGACTTCAGACCCCTGCATCTTCATCTTAGCCAGAACGTCCCCTCTTGCCTCCACCTTCCAATTCTTGAGATCACTGCTATAAACAACATCGGTCTCCACCATATATTCAGCATCATCACTCAAAACTTTAATATAGTCGATTCCATTTTTCATGGCACTGGCATCGATGATGTAGTCTGTGTTGTTGATAT
>JALSUN010000111.1 GCA_027061425.1 Helicobacteraceae bacterium | reverse complement strand
GTGTAAATGCTTTCAAATCTTCTTGTTCGCACCACTTTTCCCCTTCTAACCCTCTAAAACTTAACGCTAAATGCTCTAACAGTGAAAAACAATCAACAAAGATTAGAACTTTTGTACTGTTTATGAAATGTTTATGTTTCATATAAATAGTGTATATTTGTTCTCTATATACTTGCCTTATCTTAAAAGAAAAAGGCTCGAAAATGACAAAACTACTTTCTTCTACATTGACTATGGCTGCTCTTATGAGTACAACACTTATGGCTCAAGACCTGGATGTTAAAATTACAAACAACACTAACGGTATCTTCTTTACACCACTTTTGATCTCAGCACACCCTGCCTCAACTGCACTTTTTACAACAGGAACAGCTGCATCTACTAACTTAAAAGCGATGGCAGAAGGTGGTATGATCTCAGGCTTAACAAGTGACTTGGATGCTGTGAATGCAAACACAGTTGAAAATCCTGCATCTGGTTTGTTAGCACCGGGAAGTTCTACCATGACCACATTAACAACTGACAGTGCTAACAACGCACTCTCTATTACTGCAATGATGTTACCAACCAATGATGGTTTTGTAGGCTTAAATGGTTGGAAAATCCCAACAGAAGCAGGAATATATACTATTAACATCAATGCGTATGATGCCGGTACAGAAGCAAATACGGAGCTTATAGCAGATATACCTGCTGATCCTGGGACTAAAAACGGTACAGGAGCGACTGGTTTTAATGTAACGGCAGAAGGTTATGTTCATATCCATCGTGGCAATATAGGTGATAGTGATGCAACAGGTGGGAAAAGTGATCTGGATGCAAGTGTACATCGTTGGCTTAACCCTGTTGCAACTGTAACAGTAACGGTGAAATAAATGTTAGGCCGTATATTTATGAGTGGCGTATTAATCGCCACCGGGATAGGGTTTAGTGCGTGTAGTGATAGTAACTCGGATGATGATAAAATGGTAAGTACACCAAAATATGAGGTGTCACTAACAAATGTTACATCGGGTCAACCTATGGCACCTGCTTTTGTGGCCTTACATAGTAGTAATTATGAAGTCTACACATTAGGTTCGAGTGCTTCAGTGTCTTTAGAAGCATTAGCTGAAGGTGGGGACAACTCTATGTTATTAGCAGAAGCTACGGCTACAACAGACGTGGATGATGCTCAAGGGTTTTCTGGGCTACTTAAACCAGGAATGACGTCTACTGTCAATGTTGAAGGCAATGATGACTATCTCTCACTAGCAGGAATGCTTGTGAACACCAATGATGGTTTTATAGGACTTGAAAGTTATCATGTATCACATCTTAAAGTTGGTGAAAGTGAGACCTTGGAACTGGCAACTTACGATGCTGGTACAGAAGCAAATAGTGAATCTGCTGCAACATTAGCAGGGCAGATGGGTGAAGGCTTTACTACTGTGAGAGATGATGCTAATGATAAAGTACGTCTACATGCAGGTGTTATTACTTCTGATGATGGCTTAATCACTTCAGCTTTAACTGCCATGCATCGCTTTGACAACCCGACGGCACTTCTAAAAATTACACGCATTAAATAAGTGTTTATCTAACTCCTGTTTGTTCAGGAGTTACAAATCTGTTGCTTTTCATCTGCCTTGATTATGCACAAAATTACCTTCATTGAGATTTGGGTATTTAATTGGTGGCGTAATAATCACTTTATATTTCTTTACAATCCAAGTTAACTACTAAGGATAGTCTCCTAATTAGTCTCCTTTTGCTATTATTACAATTACCAAAACTACAGAAGTAGTATAGAGAGAAGTAATTATGGCAAAGAAAAAAGTACTTATTGGGATGAGTGGTGGGGTGGATTCTACCGTCTCAACGATGTTGTTGTTAGAAGAGGGATATGAGGTAGAAGGCATCTATATGCGACTACACTCTAAACCGGGATATCATGAAATTCATCAAGCCCGTGCGCAAAAAGCAGCAGACTTTGCAGGTGTGAAACTTCATGTGCTGAACCTAGAAGAGACCTTTCAAGAGAAGGTAGTAAACCCCTTTATCGAGACCTATAAAGAGGGAAAAACACCCAACCCCTGTGCACTTTGTAACCGTAATCTTAAGTTCGGCGAGATGCTAAAGTTTGCAGATAAAATAGGTGCTGACTTTCTAGCAACAGGACACTATATACAGCATGATGGAAAGTATCTTCTTCAAGCAGAGGATGACACTAAAGACCAATCGTATTTCCTTTTTTATATCAATAAAGAGATTGTTCCGCGTCTTATTTTTCCACTAGGTACCCGCCATAAAAAAGACATTAAAGCGATGGCAGCTAAAATTGAAGGTCTGGAGTCATTTGCTTCTCAAGCCGAGTCAAGTGAGATCTGTTTTGTAGAGACAACCTACACAGATGTGTTGAAAAATTATGTAGAGGTTGACAAACCTGGTGAAGTTTTAGACAGTGAGGGTAATGTTGTGGGTGAGCATAAAGGCTACATGCACTACACCATTGGAAAGCGTAAAGGTTTTACAGTTAAAGGTGCGCACGATCCGCATTTTGTTACTAAGATCATTCCAGAAAAAAACCAGATCGTTGTTGGTCTCAAACCAGAATTAGAGTGTTTTAATGTAGAATTAAAAGACATCAATATGTTTGATGAACGTATCAGTTTTGATACAACAGTAAAGTTGCGTTACCGCACTTACGCCGTACCTTGTCACGTAGAGATCGAAGGTAATACCGCCAAGATCCAACTGCACGAGCCGGTTTTAGGTGTCGCTGCCGGTCAAGCGGCTGTCTTTTACGATGACAACAAACTCATCGGTGGTGGCTGGATCGCATAATGTGATTTATGGACTTGCAAAGCTCTTCAAGACTAGGCACTTTTTTTAACCCATCCTCAGACACTTTTGCTATAATGGCGACATTATTTACCCTAAAGGTGTTCCATGCGCGGATATAAGATTTTTGCCGGTAGTTCTTCTGTTGATTTTGCTAAAGAGATTTGTAAGACTCTCGATGTTCCTCTAGCTA
>JALSUN010000110.1 GCA_027061425.1 Helicobacteraceae bacterium | reverse complement strand
TTTTCTATATTTTGATGCACTCTGTTTGCCCAGTAAAGTGAAAACAATAGTAACAAAGCAGAGAGCACTAGACTCACTTTATAGGTCGTTTTTGTAGGCTTTGTTTTTTCAAGCACTGCAGGAGAAGTCTCGACGTTCTCTGTCATCTCATAGCCTATAAGACCATCATCATAGGGTGTATAAGAGAAGTTCTTCTCTTTTTTACGCCTGTAAACTTTCGCAAACTGTAAAAGAGAAAATGTCAGAAACCCCACAACAGCGAGAAGGGTATAGGTTAGCCAAGTGTGTGTTGCAACATCACCCAACTTCTCATAAAAAAAGTAGAGTGATACAGACCCCATAAACAGCAGTGCCAAACTCACCCCTACTCTTGCACTCCGTTCTATACGCGCTGTACTGTGTAGCGTGTCCATGATGAGAACGTTTACCTCTTCTCCTCTCTCATAAGGCACCGTAGTCGCGCCGATGTCAGAGAGGAACCTATAGCCTTGCCCATCAACCTCATAAACTATAACAGGTGTATAAGTGATGGCATTATTAGCATTAAAATGCCCCGCCTCATACGCCACTACATGACCGCGTACCCTCTTTGCACTTCTACGAAAAAAGTAAGCATCTAAAAGTAAAAATAGCCCTAAAACCGTAAATGTAACACCTACTACTAAAAATACAATCATCCTAGACCTTGTATATGATTTTAATTATTGTAGCGTAGTGACATAGATTTAGTTGGTGACATAAGTAACAGAGTCTATACCATCTTTACTCTAAAGTTTTCATCTTCTCTCTGATTTTCTGATACATCTTGGCATCAAGTTCCATCTGCGGTACAACAATGATTTGATGTTCATTAAAGCGTTTGAGATGGCCACTGCCTAAAGTTGGCTCTAACACAGAACTAAAACCGTCCGCCCTCTTGCCAAATATCTTCTGTATGTAGTGTGTCACCTCTGTAAATGCATACTTGTTCTCACAATGAGACATCGGTTTGTCATAACAGTAGGGTATCACGCGTGAGACATAGGGGATCCTCTTGTCTGCATATATCTCAGTCTCACTGTTATCGCTCACAACCGATGATCCGGGTGAATAAGAGTTAAATATAACAGCTTTAACACTTCTAGCGTGCAGTATGTTCCATTTTACGGGTTCATAAGAGTTCAAGACCAAAACACAGGGTTTGGTATATTTTTTGACAAAAAGGTTAATCTCATTGTTTTTACCAGAACTACTGTAGGCACCAACAACAAAGACTTTAAGATTTTTATCAAAATGGCTCACATCAACAGCCGTCAGTTGTCTCATCTTCTCCTGCATATTAAAGAGAAAACCGACATGCCAATAGTTAGAGTTGTACTCCACTTCAACGCGGTGTACCCCTTTTTCAAAAATATGCTCTATGATTTTAGAGTGACTCCCTTTGTAGAGAGACTTTCCATCTACGATGAGGTTAAACTGCGCCCAAGAGAGAGAAATATTAAAAACCCTAGTACTCCGTTCATTAAAATAGAAATCACCCACCCAGAGACCCGAAAAGTGGTTGGCGTCGATGCCGTGAAACTTTTCTCTGTCAAAATTAAGAGTAACACTTTGTACCGTTTCAGAATAAATCACCTTCGTTGGATTCGTAGCGTCCATGTAATAAGCTCTAAATATGTTTTTAGGCACATCTTTAACATGAAGTATTTTACTCCAAGGTAGGTCGCCTTTTTCATAAAAAGGGTTTTTCTCCCGCGCTTTTACCTTGGTTTTCGCCACCTTGACATCTTTTGAGAGTGCATACAGACGTTTATAGGCTTTTTCATCTAAAATCTGTTCAGGAAGATAGATGGTGCTCTTCTTTGTTGCCTTAGTAAAGCCTGTTATATTTCTGCCTATAAAGCTCCGTACATAGCGGTTCAAGTTATCAGGTGAACCACTACACTGCAGACCCATGACCGGAAGCTCCTGACATTTAGAGCGGTCAAAAGCAATCTCTTTAAGTAATGGAACCCTCTTGGCTCGGTAGCGTGGTACATCTGCCTTATCGACTTTGTACCTGTCACCTACCCCACTATAGACAATGGCTTGTAGGTTGGCTCCTTTGGCATTTGAAAACTCCCAAGAGATGCCTTGTCTAGAAGAGATAAAAAGTACGGTTGGTTTAGAAGAGCTCAGAAGATGCACCTTCTTGTCACTCCATGCTGATGTATAGTAGACGTTAATATCTTTAGCAAACAGAGGCTCAAGCTTTTTTACCACATCACTATTTTTAAGAACAGGTTCATAATCACTGATACTGATGGACATCTTCACATATGCACTGTCTGCATTATAAGCAAATATCCTCACATGGTGTCTGCCCGGCTTAAAAAGATGGTGAACAGAGTGAGACCCTGTGGTGACTGTCTTACCCACTTTAACACCATCTACAAACAGCTCTGCGCCCGACCATGTCAAGTTAAAATGAAAGGTTTTGTTCGTATCTTGCGCAAATTCAAAAACACCCTCCATCTCTAGATTGAAATCTTTATATTTATCATGAAAAAGTTTTTGCGTATGTCCTACAAATTCAGCATGATTGCTTCGCTCTGTTTTTACACTGGTTGTGACCTCTTTATAACCCTTATAGTTATGGTACGTCACTAAAAAGGTGTTAAGGGGTAGCTCTTTTTGAGCACTAAGCAGTTGCACACCTAGGAGTACTAAGCTCCAAACAAATATCGTTTTTAACATTCTCATAAACTTACTCATTTCCACATCTATACCTTTTAAACGCCTTTGCATCTAGCTTCATCTCTATCATACTGTTAACCTTGGCTTCATAAGGGATATCCTTACAGGATTTCACTCTGTTCAACTCTTGAACCACCTTCTTAACAACACTCATATCGTATTGAAGTAAGGCATAAAGTACTTCATAACTTATGACACCGTTTTCTACATAAAGATGTTCAAAAAGTATGGGTACAAATCTGCGGTCTTTCACCACACCCATGCTGTAAAACAGATCCCCATAAAGGTACTTATACCGCTCACTGTTAAACTCCAACAGCCTCTCTACAGCCTCATTATGATCATAGAGTTCATAGAGCGTAAAAGCAGTGCTAAAGTTGCTAGAGTGATAGGCATATGGTCTTTTATAAGGTGTGTAGTTTTTTTTGAGCTCTTCTACCAAAAATGAGATTCTTTTTTGTAGCCCACTTTTGACAAACGCTCGCTCTTGTGAAGTACCATACTTTAACAGGTAACGGTAATATAATACTGCTCCATTGTATTGATGGACATTGTTTTGATAATATAAGACTGCCTCTTTAGCAATCATGCGCAGTTTGGCATTCTCACCCTGCTTCTCAATCTCAAGCAGTTTTCTAAAATCGTTGTCCAGATAATAGTAGTTCAGTACAATACTCCCCTTCTCTCTCATTTTTACAACCTGAGCATAATGTTTAAAGGTGTTCTCTTTGACAGTCTTGAGATAACGCTTAGTGTCTCGAGCATAAAGAAAAGTCAAAGCCTCTTGAGAGAGATTATAATTCTCTTCCAACCCAATCCACAGCAATTTTTCATTACTTACAAAAAGAGATTGATCCAAACTGTATAAACTTCTGAGTTTCTCACGCTTCAACTGTTTGTTGATCTCTTTTTTGAGTGATGCTGATATATCTCCACGTACCAACAGAGATTCTAAAAACTTTCTTGACGCGCTCTGTTTAGAGAGTTCATCAATAAAAACTGTCTGTTCAGGACTTTTAGCATTGAGCTTAGACACTCGAGAGCGGGCAAAGACTTTATAACGCGTAAAGGGGTAGCTTCTAAGCGACCTATATGCGTACCTAAACTCTTTTTTTGTCTGCGCATCTAAAATCATCTCCTCTATAAGCGTTAAGAGCTTTTGATCATTCTGCACAGAATATTTGCTTTTTGTCGTGTGAAATAACTTCACATAGTCACGATGACGCTTAATCTCTTGGTAGGACATATCAGGCAAGGCACTCTTTTCATCCACCATCGTATCCAACTTAAAAGGGTTTTTCTTATGCTTCAAGGCTTCTATATTTCTGTTTTGTAAAAGTGCAGAAACAATGTCAGGACGATACCACTGCTTTAAAAACCTCTCTTGATCCTTGGCTTTTGTTCTCGTAAGCTTTAAGACATTTTCTATAACTGCCATAGAGGAAGCATTAAAATATCCTTGCGGTGTTATCACTGCCCATTGACCTTCTTTAAAACTGTAGAACTTGGCAATAAGCTTCAGATCATCTGTATTATAGAGTGCAAAAGCATCACGTTTTTCTACTATTAATGTTTGATCATTGTCCGTAAATGTCAGCGTGCCAAACCTTGGTAGACCTACTGTTTTAGCCACAACAAGCCCACTATATAGCTCTGACTTTAAAAGTGTTCCCTCTTTTAAATAAGTATAGAGGTACTTACCCTTTTCAAACTCATAAAAAGAGGTTCTTCTCTCTGTGAAATCCACTGGTTTATAGTTTTTGTTGAGGCGCTCTTTTGCATCTTGAACAGCTTTTTTATGTTGTGCAACACCCTTAGCATCAAGCAAACTATAATTTTTTGTCTCATAATAGTAGATGTTTTTGTCATGGTGTCGTACCGCTAGAACACTGTCATCACCACTTAAGGCTAACGCGCCATAATGCTTAAGTTCTAAGGCACTGTAACTGCCATCTTTAAGACTGAAGTCCAAAATCTTTTGACCAAAGGCAGGGGTAATGAGTATATGCTTTTTATGGTGAAAAAAAGCCATCCCTAAAGTGGCCTCGTTGCTGAACTCTACAGACATGTTAAGATTGAGGTCATGCACCCAGTTAAGTCTGCCCTTTTTAATGTCCCATGAGCGGTAGACGTTAAAACCTTTTTGTACAAGGGTATCTTCTTGGACTGCCAGTTCATAATAGTGCTCTTTTTTTAAAAGTTTGTGTCTCACATAGCTAATGTGTGGTTCATCTTGGGAGGTACTATCAACACGTTTTAGACCAGCATCCAGTTTGTAAACAACATCTCCAACCTCTATACGTTTCACTCTAGGTTGCATTTGATACTTCTCAAACAGAGACTTCTCTATTACCTGTTTTTGGTCTGTTAAGAAGTTATAACGATAAGCACGTTCTTGTACCGTGTCATAAGCATAAAGGGTGTCCCCATCTAAAACATAGATGGCCTCACGTTTTTTAATACTATAGACCATCGTCTCTTTGCCTGTTGCTATCTCCAGACGATATATCTTGCTTCTCTTCTCAAGGACATCTGTGTTTCTACGCTCTATTGTGTTGATGTATCTTTCATCTTTGGAGAGTGAGACCGAACTGATGGAGCTTCCTTGTGGCTTTTCAAACTTTTTATACAGTTTGGAGTGCTTCAGATCATAGACGTAAACAGTATGGCGAGACGTAAGAATGAAGTAGTTGTTATCATCACTTAACAGACAACCTGAGCCCTGTTGCACACTGTCTATGCTAGAGACTAAGGTCAAGGTGTCGGCTGTGAAAACATCTATGTGTTTGTTGGTATAAGAGATGAGTTGTGTTCTGTCAGATGTCATGCGAAGACAGGCATTGTTAGAGAGGTCAAATTTGGCGTAGTAACTGCTTGCCTCTAAAGAGAGTGTTAACAGTGAAAACACCAACAGATAAAAAAGATGCATACTTGGCCTTCAAAAAAAGTACCATCATCTTATCTAATTTTTTATGTGATTACATATGAAGAGTAACTTGCAACCTCAGTCTACCGCTTTTTGTAAAACTCTCGCAATGAAATAGCATCTAAACTCTTACTATAGGCATAGAGAAGTGTTTGAGTTGGATGACGCACCACAAGGTATTGCGTTCCAAAATAGTGCTGAAGCAACCCTTCTATATGTTCTACCTCTTGTGCATCAATACAAAAAAGCACACTGTACGCGATAGCTCTCAACTCTGGGTTCTCTTTTTTACTGCGCATATCATCACGAAGGGACTGTTCTACATGCCATTGGCCTTGAACACTGCTCTGTAACTCTTTATCTATCTGCTTAGTGAGACACTCTAACGGCTCTAACATTCTAAAGTAGAGCATACTACTAAGACCTTCTATGTTGATAAGACGTTTCCAGTAGTCGTTAACACGTTTGCTTTTAAAGTGTAACTGTTCAAACCCAGAAAGTGTCTCTACTAAAGCCAAATCTAACGTTTGAAAGAGCTTTGCTTCTACATGAGAGTACTTTTGAAGTTCACTTAGTGTGTACACCTCTTTGGACTCACCTGCTTCACCAAAAAATGTGATGTTTTCATCTGCTTCATACTTTAACTTAGATTGGTGAGAGACAAGTGAGACAGGAAGCTTTGATATGCTCATAAATCCCTCGTTTTTGAGTACCATCATTAATTGTTCTCTACTTCTGATCTCTTGGGCGTGAAGTACCTGTTCCATTGTTTCTATCATATTTTCCTCCTCATCATACAAACCTCTTTAGCGTAGCCAGTGCTCAAATAAGTAGGATCAACAACAAACCCTACCCTACCGATATCCAAACGATCAGCATCCCAACATATTTGAGCGATACGTTCATCTACAAGTGGGTTCTCTCTGTCTATCTTCGTATGACTAGAACACGCATATTCCAAAAGAGAAAAGTCAGAAGTACTCAGCGCATTTAAGATCTTGTTGGACTTTTGTAAACTGCGTGCGTATTTGGCACCGCGTTTTCCATGCATAGGGTCTATCCCCTCATTCGCCCGACGTGAGTCATGAAACAGAGCAAAGAGCATAAAGACCTGAGACGCTATGTTGTAGTGTTTAGCAAGTATTAAAGCATTTTTATAAACACGGTGCCAATGGTACACCCCATGATCGCCGTCTAAATTCAAGTCAAACTGTTCAGAAACTGTTTTCAAGAGTTCCAAGTCAAAACCGTGGTCTGGATGTTCATATATAAAGGTTTGAAGTAATATATTTTGAGTTGGTATCATCTATCCTGTCCTAACGGTTGTACATCTATACGCCATGTTAACTCACGATATCTCTGTGTTTTATAAGCTCAGAGATGACTTTACGGGTATTTCTTGGTGTGCGTTGGAGTGCTTTTACGATTTTAACTGCCAGCACATTTTCATCGAGTTGTTCTTCATAGAGGTTCATATGAAGTTCATCCCCATAACCTGCCAACATATAAGGAGGAAAACGTCTGCTCTCTATCCACATAAACAGTTGGTCTGCAAACTTGTCTGGGACTTTAACACCGCTCTTTTTTAAAAACGTTATGACCACCTGCTGTAGTTCATGTAGCTTTCTCTCTTTAAAACTCTCATCTTCCATACGCACTTTTAACAGTTGCGCCACACTATGAAACTGTCTGTTTTTCAAAAGCAGTTTTATCATCTCTTTTTGCTGGTCATCAAACTCTTTTTTAACCTTTTTATCCACACAGTAGCCATTAAGGTAGTCACTCACTTCTAAGGCAAAACTGTAGGCCTCTAAAAGCACCATCTCCTCTTTAACAGTAGAAATCCACCCTTCATAGATGGTGTCAAAACGGCTCTGGTCATCTTGGTACATAACAAACTTTTTAAGAGAAGTCCGCGTGCTGTGGTCAAGTGCCATCAAAAAGAGTTTTTTCTCTTTATCATCTTTTTGAGAGCGGTACTCTTTAATGAGTTGATATATGTTGTTCATGTTTAGTACCGTAATATTTCTGTCTCTTTACGCTCTTGTTGCGCCTTTTTCCAAAAGAACTCTTTTTGTTTGAGCCAGTGGGTGAGTGTAAAGTCTAGGTCGGGCCATGTTGGGGCCATGTTGACGTACATCCAGACAAAGTCTAGAGGGATTTTCTCAAACATCTCTTCAAAGCTTTTGCCTTTATACTTTCCAAAAGTGATCTTTTCGAGTAACATAGGCTTCTCAGTCATCTCAACTAAAGTCTCTATCTTCCCCTCTGCTTTTTCAAGCAAGTACTCAAAAATGAGGTAATGCCAAATAGCATCACTTAGGGCGTCATGGGCGTCAAGTCTCTCTAAACCCACCTCTTTTGCGACAGAGAGTGCTTTTTTGTCTAAACCATACTGTTTGATGAGGTCTTCAAGTTTATAACTTGGTGCCTCTTTTAAAAGCAGTCTTGCACAGCGGTCTGTGTCCACTTTTTGCATCTTTATCTCTAACTCTTCATGCGCTAACATTACAAGGTCAAGCTCATTACCATGAGAGACAAAATAGTTACTTTCAAGGTTACCTTTTTCAAGCTCCAAAAAGCTCTCCGTCTCATAAGGCCAGTACTTCTCTTCTAACATGGCATTAGTGATATGATGGATGGCAACAACAGCATCATTCATCTCTATGTCTGTGTAACAGAGGTCATTAAATGCCTCTTTAGTATCACCCTGCACTTTTAAAAAGGCCAACTGTATGAGCCTGTCATTTTTGTAATCTATCCCCGTGGATTCTACATCTACAAAATAGTAAGTTGGTGTCATTTGTGGCCTTTAATTGTAATATTTTTAAGAGACATTTTATCTCCTAGATATAATAACATCAAAGTGACTAACACCGCTACCTCGGAACAAAAGGTTTCTTGAGTATAATTGCACCATAATTTACTACTAATCATTCAAGGAACTACTATGGGTTTAGCCATCGGTCTTGTCGGACTACCAAACGTCGGGAAATCAACTACTTTTAACGCACTAACCAAAGCACAAAATGCAGAGGCAGCTAACTACCCTTTCTGTACTATAGAACCAAACAAAGCAGTTGTTCCTGTTCCAGACAAGCGTCTTGATGCATTAGCAAAGATCGTTAATCCTGAGCGCATACAGTACTCTACGCTTGACTTTGTTGACATTGCCGGTCTTGTTAAGGGTGCATCCAAGGGTGAAGGTCTTGGTAACAAGTTTCTCTCTAACATCCGTGAGACAGAAGTTATCTTACAGATCGTCCGTTGTTTTGAAGATGAGAACATTGTTCATACTGAAGGTTCTATAGACCCTATCCGTGACATCGAGATCATTGAGACAGAGCTTATCCTTGCGGATGTTGAAGCACTAAGTAACCGTATGGATCGCCTTAAAAAACAAGCACGTGTAGACAAAAGTGCTGCAGGCCTTATGGAAGCAGCAGAAAAACTGGCTGAATTCCTTGCCGATGGTAACTTGGCACGAAACTTCCCAGAAGTAGAGAGTGAAGAGTTCATCCAACTTGACCAAGAACTACGCCTGTTAACGTCTAAAGAGATCATGTACGGTGCGAACGTAGACGAAGACGGTATCTCTGAAGATAATGAGTTTGTAAAGCTTGTAAAAGAGCATGCAGCAGCGAACAACTGTGAAGTGGTCAAGCTTTGTGCCAAATTCGAAGAAGAGCTTGTGGGTATGGAAGATGATGAAGCAAATGACTTCTTGGAAGAGATGGGCATTGAAGAGTCTGGTCTTGCACAGATCATTCATAAAGGCTTCCACAAACTCGGTCTTATGAGTTACTTCACGGCTGGTGTCAAAGAAGTTAGAGCATGGACAGTACGTCAAGGCTCAACAGCACCAAAAGCAGCCGCTGTCATCCACAACGACTTTGAAAAAGGTTTCATCCGTGCTGAGGTCATCGCTTATGAAGACTTCATCGCAAACGGTGGCGAAGCAGGTGCCAAAGATGCTGGTAAAATGCGTCTTGAAGGTAAAGAGTACATTGTTCAAGATGGTGATGTGATGCACTTTAGATTTAACGTGTAGCCATTTCTTCTCAACAAGCCCCTGTTCTAGGGGCTATCACAACTTTACTTACCATGAGTACAAGATAAACTGTTTTAAATATCTATCTTAATAGATGTAAAGTTCACCCCAATCTTGCACATTTATACCATACAATACTAAAAAATTCTGAAAAAAGAACGAGAAAAGAGTTAGTGTTATCACCTTAACACCTCTATTTTACGATATCTCTTTTTCTTCCCTCTATAGATAGTTAATTTTAGAAATACCCTTAAAACACACTATCAAATACGATAGGAAAAATAGCTTTATTCTTCTCACTGTACTCTTGATGCTAGAAAGCAAAGCTTCAATATCAGTCTAATCCCTTCTCCTCATAACACTTATCAATACGCTGGTCTACAGCCATATCACTGGAGCTGCTGTTCTCTGTATTTTCTATGATGTAGTAACCGGTGATGAGCATAAAACCTAAGGCAGCGCTGATGATTCCGGTAGTCAAATAGATGTTTTGACTCTTTTGATCTTGTTGCATAAGAGCTCCTTCGTAGGTTTTCTATTGTAAAGCAGCCAGTACTGTTTTAATTTTATAAAATTCAACTAACACCTGAGATAAAGAAAACCATGCCATTTTTTAAATGAGAGGATGAGAGGCAATGCAAGGGGTCA
>JALSUN010000109.1 GCA_027061425.1 Helicobacteraceae bacterium | reverse complement strand
AGTAAGTCAGTAACACCTAAAGAATTGCTCTCAAACTATGACAATGTACTCTATCTTGGTACCTTCTCTAAAGCTTATGGTCTTGGTGGCATGCGTGTAGGTTACGGGATCGCCCGAGCAGACATTATAAAAGCTTTTTACAAACTCCGTCCCCCTTTTAACATTACGACTTTGACCTTGGAAGCAGCGACAGTGGCGCTGCAAGATGAGGCTTTTGTTCAAGAGTGTATTGCTAAGAGTTTTGAGGAGATGACGCGTTATGGTGATTTTGCACAAACACATGATTTAGAGATGATAGAGAGCTTTACGAACTTTGTCACCTTGGTGTTTGATGAGGCGCGCAGTGCTTCTAAACTGGTGCAAGATCTTTTAGAACAAGGTATGATTGTAAGAGACCTCAAAGGCTATGGTCTCAATGCCATTCGTGTGACCATCGGAACACCAGAACAAAACAGCCGTTTTTTTGAGCTTGCCAACAGACTTATATAAGTGGTGATATCAAAGTGAACCTAGAGGGATACTTGCTAAAAGTAAAAGCACTTATAACTCAAAAGTTTACCAGTGTTGTGATGGCACTCTTGCTCTTTTTAGCAGGACTTCTTTATGTAACGACCTATCTTTCTCACAATTATTTTCTCTCTGAAACCTTTATCGATATCAGTATCTATTTTATCTATCTTTTACTACTGTCCACACTCTCACTCTTAGCTTTTAGTGTTTACATCTATTACACACAAGAAGAGGAGATAGAAGTAGTTGGGTACTATCTTGATGCTACTGATGATGCAGAAGAGACAAAAGAAGAAGTGAATGTGGTAGATTTTGAAAAATTGTTTGTGTCTAAGAAACCTGCAGTGACTTATAGAAGAGTCCACAGAGGTTTTGACTATTTTGAGGCAGGAGATGCTGAGAAAATGGCACTGTTTCTCTCTTTCCAACATCCTAAGATTACAGCTACTCTTTTTAGTGTTTGTGACTTAGATGTTGTTACTCTTGTTTCAGAACAGTTAACACCAGAGTATCTTGAGATGGTAGACAGATGTGATGAACGTACACAAGACCAAGGTCAGATAGAAGCTTTAGACAAGACTTTAGAGATGGAGTTACATCCTCATAAAAAATTGTTTGAACTGATAGAAAAGCTACAACCTCAAGAGGTTCAAGCAATTTTAAGAGTGGTAGATAAAAAAGAGCTTGCCTTTGCACTCTTAGGTCTCTCTCAAAGTTTGCAAGAACGTTTCTTTGCTAACATGTCACCTCAAACTGTAGAGACATTTAAAAAGGTGCTCATACAACTTTCTGGCATCCAAGAGAAAAAGATAACACGCGCACTAGAAGCACTCTTTCTCTTAGCCAAACAACTAAAAGAAGATGGTAAAATGCGCGAACAAAATCAGCCGACGGGGTCACAATGAACATATCATCCTACACTATAGATGAACTACAACAGTTATGTGATGATATTCGTGAGCGTATTTTAGAGGTGGTCAGTACTAATGGTGGTCATTTGAGTTCGACCTTGGGAGCTACAGAGTTGATTGTTGCGATGCATAAAGTCTTTGACTCTAAAAAAGATCCCTTTATTTTCGACGTCTCCCATCAAGCTTATGCCCACAAACTCATTACCGATCGTTGGGATGACTTTAGTACCTTACGTCAGTTTGAGGGTCTTTGTGGTTATACCAAACCTTCAGAGTCTGAAGATGACTTCTTTGTGGCAGGTCATAGTTCAACTTCTATCTCTTTAGGTGTAGGTGCAGCTAAGGCCATCGCACTCAAAGGTGAACAAGAGAGTCGTATACCTGTGGCAATGATAGGTGATGGTTCCATCACTGCAGGTATGGCTTTTGAAGCGATGAACGAACTGGGTGACCGTAAATATCCTATGATCATTATCCTTAATGACAATGAGATGAGTATCGCTAAGCCTATTGGTGCCCTTTCTCGCATTTTAACCTCGACGATGGCAAGCCCTTTTTATCAGAAGTTTCGTAAAAAGACTGAATCTTTTGTGGACAACTTCGGTGAGGGTGCACACTATATGGCCAAGCGCTTTGAGGAGTCATTTAAGCTGATCACACCAGGTATTTTGTTTGAAGAGTTAGGCATAGAGTATATAGGGCCAGTAGATGGTCATGACTTAGAGTTATTGATTGATACGTTTGAAAAAGCAAAAGCACTGGGTAAGCCGGTGATTATCCATGCGCAAACAGTTAAAGGCAAGGGCTACAAAATAGCTGAAGGTCAACATGAAAAGTGGCATGGAGTAGGTCCTTTTGATAGAGCGAGTGGCTCATCTGCACCAAAATCTGGAGCAAAATCAGCAACTCAGATCTATACTGAAGCGATGCTGGCTTTGTGTGAAAGAGATGACAAAGTTGTGGGTGTTACGGCTGCGATGCCCGGTGGTACAGGTTTAACACCGTTATTAGAGAAGTACCCTGACCGTTTTTGGGATGCGGCGATCGCTGAACAGCATGCCGTTACCTCTATGGGCGCTTTGGCAGCAGAGGGGTTCAAACCTTTTTGTACCATCTACTCCACCTTTATGCAGCGCGGTTACGATCAGGTCATCCATGATGTCTGTCTGATGGACCTTCCTGTGGTCTTCGCCATGGACAGAGCCGGTACGGTAGGTGAAGACGGTGAAACCCATCAGGGTGCCTTCGATGTCAGTTTCATGCGTGCTATCCCCAACATGCGACTCTGTGCACCAAGAGATGAGAGGTCATCCCATCAGGCGATCGCCTTTGCGGCAGGCTTTGGACATCCACTCTCTCTGCGTTATCCGAGAGGTGCCTTTTTTGAGGCCGATCTTCCAGAGTCGACACCTTTTATAGAGGGTCAGTCTCAGCTTCTTTTTGATATAGAGAGTGAGATCCTTTTTATAGGTTACGGTAATGGGGTAGGACGTGCAGCACAGACGAGAGCACTTATGGATGAAGAGGTGGCACTGCTGGATCTTCGTTTTGTGAAGCCACTCGATGAAGCGATGTTAAGAACTTTGGCGCAGAAGCATACACGCTGGTATGTCT
>JALSUN010000108.1 GCA_027061425.1 Helicobacteraceae bacterium | reverse complement strand
ATGACCACCATCATCACCAAAGAGGCACTTGGCAGTGCCGCGACTCCAACACTAAGGGCCACAACAGTAACCCCTAAAAGGATCTGGTCACCAAAACTCAAAGCAACATCAGCAAGGTTGGCAATATACAAAACAGCTATGGTCAAATACGCTGCCGTTCCGTCCATAGAGACTGTCGCTCCCAGTGGCAGTACAAAAGCAGCCGTTTTATAGTTCACCTCGCCATCGTCGACCACAACACGCATCGAGACAGGCAGTGTGGCGGCAGAGGATGCTGTAGAAAATGCCATGATCGGTGCTTCTCTAACATCTCCTAAGTAGCTGTAAGGGTTGACACGACCTAAAAATGCAAGGACTGCCGGCAAGGTGATAAGACCATGGAGTAACAAGACACCTATGACGACCAGGATATAAGACCATAGTCCTGCAATAACATCAATACCCTGGTCAGCAATGACATAAGAGATAAGACTAAAGACACCGATAGGCGTCATCAAGACTACCCATTCTGCGATCTTGAGCATGATGTTGTTAATAGAGGTAAAAAAGTTGTTCATCAAGGTCTGCTCTTCTGCTTTTAGGTAGAGTGAGGCAATACCAAACAGGACAGAAAAGACAATGATCTGCATCATAGAGCCATGAGCTAAAGAGGCGAAGATGTTGGTTGGGATGAAACTGAGTATCATCTCTTTAAAAGAGAAGGGAGCTATGGTCGCGGCTTTATGAAACTCCAGACCCTCATGACTTATAGGAGTACCAATATGAAAGATGTTCATCGCAATGATAGCCAACATAACAGCCAAGGCCGTGGTTAAGATGTAAAGACCTATGGTACGTCCACCAATAGTCTTAAGATGTTCTAAAGAACCCAATCCCAAGATAGCAGTATAGATACTGGCGAAAACAAGGGGCACTACCAACATCTTTAAAAATGCTATGAAGGCTGAACCTATAACTTTTTGCTGAAGGGCCAGTTCGGGGGCATAGATACCAAAAAAGACACCAAGTCCGATACCTAAGATGACTAATGAATTGGTAGTTGCGTATTTTTTGACTTTACGAATCAAGAAGAGGTCCTCAAATGAAGTGGGCGTATTGTAGCACTAAAGAGTAAAGAAAAGTGCAAGATAGATAAACGAAACCAGAAATTATTTACGCTCAAACTGATAAACGACTTCACCTTTTTCATCTAACAGTACCATCGTCTTTTTAGAGATGTTTTTAAAGATGTATTTACGGTGCACAGAAGCATCACGACTGCGTACATTGTATGTAATCTTGTTAATATCTAAAGATAGACCTTCAGAACTATTATCAAAATAACCTTCGAGCTTCAAAGTACCATTATTTGCTCTCTCTTCTAAAATGAAACGATTGTTAGGTAACATTTTTAAAGTAATTTTTTTCTTCTTTTTAGTCTGCTTCCACTGTCCCATAAGATACTTTGTAGAGATAGACGCATGTGCTTGTTGCTTAGGCTTAACAGGAGTAACAACCGCTGCTTTTTTCTCTGGAACCTTTGCTTCTGGTTTTTTTACAGGTGCTTTGGCCACTTTAACAGGTACCGATTTAGCCTTTTTCTTAACAGGTTGTGAAGCTACTTTAGCTGATACTACTTTTTTTGGTGCCACTGCCGCTTTTTTCGAATGTACAACAGGTTTTGGCTTTGCTTTTATAGCTACTTTTTTAGGCCTAGATTTAGGCTTTTTTGTAACTACAACAGGTTTTGGCGTTTGAGTTACAACTGTTGCAGGTTCACTAGCAGGTGTCACAGCAAGTTTTGTGGTGTTTTCCTCTTGCGTTGTATTATCATCATTATTTTTATTGGCGATGATACTTTTAATGACTTCTAACTCATGAGCCTCTTCTTCATAATATGCATCAATCATCTTTTGAAGCTTAGCATCAGCCTTAATGACTTTAGACTCTTCTTTGGTAATGTGTTTAAGCGTCTTGGTGTCATAGCGCTGCATCGCTTTAAGCACGTCACTTTTCACTTTTTGGTTATGGTCAAGTGCACTGCTAAGTGTGACAAAAATGGTAAGTTGTAAAAAAGTTATGATAATAAATTTTAGCATTTTCGCCTCACTTTCTATACTGACTTTATGAGTCAACATAATATGTAGTAAAAACACCTAAAGAGGATAGGAGCAATTGGCAGTCTGGCAATCTGCATGAGACCCATAACTTTCCGCCCTTGCTTCGCAACAAGTTAGGCTTTTTCTACTGTTACTCTATTATAACCTATTATCTATTTACTTACGTTTTTTTTTAAAGACAAAAGTTATTTTGATTTTAGATCAACATACATATTTTCTATTTTCTTACGTGCCCATGGGGTCTTACGAAGAAACTTCAAACTTGAACTGATAGAGGGATCAATATAAAAACAGCGTACCTCAACATAGTTGTAAAGCTCTCTCCAGCCATAGTGATCTACCAATGTTTCTAAAATTTCTTGTAACTTAACACCGTGTAACGGGTTATTTGCAACCCCTGTATGCGCTTCATTCATATCAATCCTTCATCTATAATAGATAGTAAATGGCATTATACAAGGAGAATTACTCTAAAATCATTACACAAGGAGAACTTTTGGAGATTCAGACTGTTTTACAAGAGATTCAACATGAGATTAGTCCGCTATTTGGTCAGGGAAAAGTCGCAGACTACATACCAGCACTTGCCTCTGCCAATCCACAGGATTTTGCTATGAGCGTGACCTGTAATGATGGAACATGCCACAGTATAGGAGTGCACACACAAAAGTTTTCTATACAGAGTATTTCAAAGGTCTATGGGTATACCTTAGCCTTAAAACATTATAAATCAGCCCTCTATAAACGTGTAGGCAGAGAACCTTCGGGCGATCCTTTTAACTCGCTGGTACAACTTGAGTATGAAGCAGGGATCCCTAGAAATCCTTTTATCAATGCCGGAGCCATAGTGGTTGCGGATAGTCTGGTCTCACACTACAAAGCAAAAGCCCTCTCGCACATTCTCTCTTTTATTCAAGAGAGTGCTGACAACGATAACATTTTTGTAGATAGAACAGTAGCCGACTCAGAGATGGAGCACCGTTTTAGAAATATGGCCTTGGCCAGTCTTATGAAAAGTTTTGATAACTTGGACAATGATGTTACTGAAGTTTTAGAGACCTACTTTTCCCAATGTTCAGTGACAATGAGTACTGATGAACTCTCACGATCCATGCTCTACCTCGCCAACAATGGTACAGACCCCATCACAAAAAAGACCTTTATCACCCCAGCTCAGGCCAAACGCATTAATGCGCTGATGTTGACCTGTGGACATTATGACGCCTCGGGTGACTTCGCATTTCGTGTAGGATTGCCAGGGAAAAGTGGTGTGGGTGGTGGCATCGTGGCTGTTGTACCAGGAAAGATGAGCATCGCTGTCTACTCCCCTGCCCTTAATGAGCAGGGAAATTCTCTGTTAGGTACTAAAGCTTTAGAGCTTTTTACTACCAAAACAGGACTTTCTATTTTTTAAGTTGTGAGGCTTTGGCTTTTTGGAGTTTTTTATAACCTTCTAAAAGTGCGTTGTGCTTTTCAAAACCTTTGAGTGAAAGTCCCGGAAAGTGCAATCCATGAAACTGTTGGTCACCTTGGATCAAGGCGATACACTCGGCCACAGTCTCTTCACCATAAAGCAACTCTAAACTTTTTTTGTACTGACTAAAGACTTTTTCATCATCCATAACGATCTCAAGCAATACGGCCAAACAGTTATGATGTTGACGTTCACTCTCACTGATATCTGCCATGTGTAAGGTCCAGTTGTTCCAGATGACCGCTTCATCATACTCTTGAAGTGCCAAATGTAACATCCCTTTAAGAGTACCCACCTGTAAAGAGGCCCAACGGGTACCTGCATCTGGAGCAACCCCTATAAACTCTGCAAGTTTATGAACATCTAAAAGATCATCATCATCTAAGTTTTCTAAAACACTTTCCCAACCCTCAGGTCCCATCTGATCTAAAGAGAGTAAGTATTCTCGATAATGTGCACCTTCATTGTTGTTAGACCACTGCAGATCTTCTACATCATAGATCTCCGACATTCCTGGTACGATAATACGACAGGCATAGACATCCAAGTGATCATAGTCCATGATGTAGATCTCATGACCTTGGTTCTCTATGAGTTCACAGAGATACTCAAACTCACTGCCTGTTGTTGCATCATGATCCCAGTCTACAAAGTCATAGTCACTTTCATCTTTAAAAAACTCATAAGAGATCAAGCCGGTTGAGTTGATGAAGTGTTCTACCAAGTTGTTGTTGTCCACAACCTCTGCACGGTTAAACGAAGGTACTGTAAAGTCATCATTTTGATTAATGGAGCGTCCCTGTAGAAGCTCTGTTACCGTACGTTCCAAGGCCACTTCAAATGAAGGGTGTGCCCCAAATGAGGCTAAGACTGTTCCTCCTTTTGGGTTCATCAAGGTCACACAGATCACAGGGAACAGACCACCAAGAGAAGCATCACACAGACGTAAGTTATAACCATGCTCTTTTAACTTCTCTATAGAGGTCTCAATGTGGGGATAACGCGCGATCACGTCTGTAGGTATCTGTGGAAGTGTGATCATCTCAGAGATGATCTTGTTTTTAGCATTACGCTCACAGATCTCAGAGAGTGCCTGTACCCGTGCCTCATTTTCCGTGTTACCGGCTGCCATACCATTACTCACATAGAGGTTACCGATGATGTTAACAGGAAAGTACGTTGTCTCTCCATCACTCTGACGAACAAAAGGAAGTGCACAGATACCACGCTCCCCTGCTCCCGAATTAAAGTCAAAGATGTTTTCAGGTTCTAAATCTTCATCAGGATCATAAAAGTTCCAAAGTTCTTCGTTCAAAAGACCTTCTGGCATATCACCCTCTTCATCCTCAAACCACTTTTCACTAGGATAATGCACAAAGTCACCACTGCTGATCTCTTCACCCAAGTAGTAATCTGCAAAAAAGTAGTTACAGCTTAAGCGTTCAAAGTACTCACCCAAAGCACTGGCAAGACAGGACTTTTTAGTGGTTCCCTTGCCATTGGTAAACATCAGACTACAATTCTCATCACGAACATGCAGGGAATGGACATAAGGCACAGGGTTAAGCCAAGAGGCTTCCTCTACATGGATATCCCACCGTTTCAACTTTTTATGCATAGTAGCGATGGTCGTCTCTAGATCAAGGTCTTTGCCTTTGATGTATGTTTTTTCTGACATGGGGTTTCCTTGAGTGGTTGTGAATGTGCTCGTCATTCCTGCCGAGGCAGGAATCAAACGGTTTGTATGTTTTAAATCGTATGGAGGCTCAAATTCGTGGACTCCTGCCTTCGCAGGAGTGACGTGCATGTGTTAGAACTGTAGATTTAGAACTGTGGTTGGATAAATGGAATGATCTGCTTTTTACGGCTAAGAACACCATCAAGCCATGCTTCATTGTTTTCTAGCTTGGTGTTAAGACCTGCTTCTATTTTAGAGGCATCATCACTCACTACTAAAATCTGTGAACCCTCTTTCATAATGTCAGTCAAAAGAACGATCATAGTATGAAGACCTTCATCCTCTTTCATTTTTTTCATATCGTCAAATATCTCTGATTTTCTAGCATCAAGCGCAGAGATATCGATCATCTCTAACTGGTTGACACCAACTTTAGAACCATTCATATCGAAAGGCTTGTAGTCACGGGTATTAAGATCTCTTGCACTGGCACCTTCAGTAGCTGATTTGACGATGAACATCTCCATCGCTAAGGCCTTATAGTCTTCAACACCAGCGATCTTAGCAAGCTCTTTAACTGCCTTGGTATCTACCTTGGTGCAAGTCGGTGACTTAAAGATAACCGTGTCACTAAGGATCGCCAGCATCATCATCCCGGCAATATCTTTAGGGATCTCAACACCATATGACTTGTACATCTCGTAAACGACAGTGTTTGAACATCCTATCGGTCTGATCCAGCACTCTAATGGCGTGTCTGTAGTGATATCACCTAATTTATGGTGATCGACGATACCAAGAAGAGTCGCTTCTTTCATATCTGCAGGTGCCTGTGCATAGTCAGAAAAGTCAATAATATAGACTTTTTCACCTGCTACAGAGGTCTTGAGTTCTGGAGAAGTACCGCCAAAAGTCTTTAAAATAAACTCTGTTTCTGCAGAGATCTCACCTTGACGGGTAGGGATACAATCCTCACCCAGCTGGTTTTTCAAATACGAAAGAGAGATCGCACCTACAATAGAATCCGAGTCGGGGCTAGTGTGTCCAAAAATATAAGTTGCCATAGTTATTACCTAGTAGTTTAATTTGCGCAATTATACTAGATTTTATCTAATCTAGAGATGATAATTTTTATTTTTTACGATATCATTTAGTATATTTAATAGAGATCAAGGTCAGCATATGAAAGATAAACTTTTAAATGACAGCACTCTTTCACCATTTATTGACTTTAACGATACACAGACACAAAAGTCATATGAACGTTGGATGCGTAAGTCTAAACTTTTACAGGTACGTGCCATATCTGCATTGACTGCCATTTTATATATCGTCGCTAATATCACAGACCATCTTATAGCACCACCTGAAATCTTAGGCCAACTCACCCTTTTTCATCTCTATATTTTACCGCCATTTCTTCTTCTCATCTTTTTACTAAGCTTTAAAAAACAGTTTGCATTTCTGACACAACTGTTGTTGATGACAGCACCTATTATCGCCGCGGTTGGAAATCTTTTGGTTACAACCCATTTGGAACATCCTGCTATGCGCCTAACGGAGATCTATCTTATCATTTTTTGGGTTTTCACGGTTTCGGGACTACGACTTTGGCCTGCAACTATAAGTGCTAGCCTTATAGTGATTACTACAGGTTCTATGTTTATTGTATATTTTGACCTGCCACTTGAAGACTTTGTAATGCACTGTTTTTGGCTACTCTCTTCTTTCTCTTTTGGGTTTTTAGGTGCGTTCCTTTTGGAACACTCTTATAAGACCATTTTTGTCCATCAAGAGCATCTAAAGCTTTTAGCGGACACAGATAGACTAACAGGGCTTTTTAACCGTAGTAAACTTGACATTTTGCTTAAAAAAGAGCTGAAACGTTCTCAGCGTTATGAGAGTCCTTTTGGTCTGATACTCATAGACTTTGACTACTTTAAAGATATCAATGATACCTATGGTCATCAGGTAGGTGATGAAGCACTGATCGAGATCGCTGAGTTGCTGAGAGAACACCTACGAGTCAATGACATCGCGGTAAGATGGGGTGGAGAAGAGTTTATCATTGTCTATCTCGATATTAAAAAAGAGGAGTTGCTCAAACTCTCTCAGGAACTATGCGAAAAGATAGAAAACCATCACTTCAAAAAGATTGGACCACAGACAGCCAGTATAGGTGTCACCATTTTTCATAAAAAAGACACCATTAATAAGATTATAAAAAGGGCTGACCAAGCACTTTATGAGGCTAAAAGCTCAGGGCGTAACAGAGTCGTATTTCATTAAGGGAAAGATCAACTCGCATCACAAATCTATCTTTATTTTAGTAAAATACTTTTACTTTGATAAAAATCTAAGAAAAAACAACTCGATCTTTTCCTCTTTTTTTAGCTCTATAGAGTGCTTCATCAGCACTTTGTATCCATGACCCTATACTCTTTTTATCACGAGCACTACTGACACCTAGACTGATCGTTATCCTGACATTATGCTCAAGCTCTTTATTTCTGACATTTTTTCGGACACGCTCTGCGATCATGGCTATATCATCTGCTTTAGAGACATGGACAACCACAAGAAACTCATCACCGCCCCATCGTCCTACCATATCACTCTCTTTTAAACTTTTGAGCAACACTTTGGAAATCGTTTTTAAGACGGCATCTCCAAAAAGATGCCCATAAACATCATTTACCTGTTTAAAGTTATCAATATCTATCAAAAGAGCGAACAACTCTTTTTCTGAATGACCACGATCTGCAAAAGCCGATGTACAGTATCGATCAAGCTCAAGCCGATTTGGCAGTTGGGTCAAGGTATCGGTAATAGCCTGAAGATGAAGCAAACTATTTTGTTCCTGGATCTTCAGTGTACGCTCCTGAACCGTACCTTCAAGCGATCTGCTGTACTCCAGCAATTTTTTTCTCTGATCATGATACGTCTTTTCTGCCATATGTATAAAAGCCAGGGAGACAAAAACGATATCTATAATCGCACCCATCATACCTGCATAGAGTGTAAAATCATTAACAGGAATCTTGCCTAAGGTAAAAACACCCACAACCGTGATGTAATAACCTAAGATATAACCAATGACAGCCAAAAGAAGGTAGATCACTTTTTTCGATCCCCTTTTAATACTTCCTAAAATAGAGGCAATGATCAACATATAGGTAATAAAAGAGGTGATACCAAAAATAGGCGCATAAAACTCGATCCAATCAAGATAAAAACCGACGAAGAAATAGAAGTTCATAAAAAACAGAAACGCCAGCAAGACCTTGGAAAGTCCAGGCATATATTTACGTGTCTGCAGGATCTCAAAACTCAGTAAAGTGATAAAGGTAGAAGAGATAAAAATAGAGATGACTTTGACCAGCGAAAGCTCTACCGCCGTAAAAACACCATACACACTCAGCCAAAGCATCAGATGCGAGCTTATATGCAAAGAGAAATAAAGGTATATCACCTCTCTTAAAAATATAAAGATCAACAGATATACAATAATAGCGATAGAGACAAAGGTAGTAAAGAAGAAGAAAAACGCACCACTTATGTAACTTTCCTCGATAGCTTTTCTACTATCGATCAGCTCAGATGCAATAATATAAGGGCCATCTCCAATAAGACGCAGGTAATAGCGTTTGGTCTCATTAGGGTCTATACTCAGATCATAATAAGCATTATTGACTGATGGTGTCTTTTTTATTTCAACAAATCGCTCCCCGTTTTCCTCATATAGTTCTATACTCTTATTTGTTATTTTTTTTAAAAAAAGTACTCTCTGCTGCGTGTTAGGACAACTGTTTTTTAAACTGAACTTCAACCATAAAGCTCTGTTTTGAAAACTTAAGCCAAGGTTTGCATTGGGTCTATCCAGATGGGTAAAGTCAACCTGAGAGATCTCTAAACTGTTTTTAGTAGATATCGAGGCATTTACATCTTTATAATATTGAAGATAGTTATAAAATCCCTTTTCCTCTTTTTTATCACAACTAAGCGTCAGTACTTCAGCGTTCAGTGTTGTAAAAAAAAGAAGTGCAAAAAAAATTAGAACAATCTGTTTCAAATCTTCTCCAATAGGTATGTAATACTTTCTAAGTATAAAACTATAATTTATAGTTTAGGCTTAATCAAGTCTTCCCTGATCGTGTTTTCAAAAACGATCATCTCATCATGATTTTTTAAAGATACCTACAAAACTTCTTGCACACTGTAACGCGCTTTTTCGCTTTTTTCAAACACCCACTGCTTTGTACTGATGTTCTCTAAAAAAGTCTTGTCATGGGTTATAAAGACCAAAGCCCCTTTGTAGGCTTGTAAAGAAGCCTCCAACGAGACGATGGAATCTAAGTCCATATGGTTTGTTGGTTCATCTAAGATGATGAGTGAGGGATGTTGCAAGAGTCCACGAGCGATTAAGAGCTTTCTGACCTCTCCAGGGCTTGGAACACTGCTTTGCAGCAGTGCTTTTGCATCAGAGCCTAAGCGCTGTACAAGGGTAAAGAGTTCCCCCTTCTCTTCGCTGTTCAAGTCACCCACATCTTCAAACAGTTTTTCGGCTTCATTGTCGGTAATCTCTTGGGGTATGTAAAGGTACTCATGTTGAAAATCTACCTTTTCCACAAAATAGTTTATAAAACTGCTTTTACCCACACCGTTTTCTCCACTAATGCCCACTTTGTCCCCGACATCTATGGAAAGGCGTGGAAAACAGAGTTCTGTACTCTCAAAAAGAGGGATGCAGGACTTTTCTACTGAGAGTGGGAAATGATGTTTAGAGACCTCTCCCTCAAAACTGATACCCGTTGCATACTCTTTTGCAACCGTACCCATCTTTTCACTTAACTGACGCTGCTTAGTCATAGAACTCTGTAGGATCTGCCCATCTTTTTTGTCTTTGCCTGTAAAAATAGCACCATTGATCTTCTCTTTTTCAGCACTGTCAAACCTGCCAACATTTTTTTTAGAAAACCGTTGTTTGGCGAGAGAGACCTTTTCTCGTTCAAGCTGAACACGCCTGCCTAACTTTTTAAGCTCATGTTCCTGTTCGCTGCGCACTTTTTTCTTATGAGAAAGGGTCTGTCCATACGCTTCTTGTGCCAAAGAAAATTTCGATCTGTATTTTAAGACTTCACCCGCTTTGATCATGATCGTCTGTTG
>JALSUN010000107.1 GCA_027061425.1 Helicobacteraceae bacterium | reverse complement strand
TTTACAGGTGCAGATCTTACAGGTGCCAACAATAATGAGTACGACTTCTCCAACCTGATAGCCGATGATGTACTGGCAGAGGGAACAGAGAACTATACACTCTCTATCGCCAGCGTAAGTGATGACAATGGTGTCTTTGAAAAGCTCGAAGCCCATCAGACTGCCGGAAGTAACGACAGTGTAACCGGCAGTATTACTGATGATGTCAATCCGGATGCCGAGACCGCTCTGGTCTCCATCACAGGAGCTCAGACTATCATAGAAGGAGAGACCTCTACTGTATATACCGTCAGTGTAGATCAGCCGGCAGGCGATGTGACCTCCGATATCAATGTCGCTATCACCTATAGCGGTACAGCGACAGATGGCAGTGACTACACCTCTGTCCAAAACGTCACTATCGCTGCTGGAAGCAACACGGCAACATTTACGCTTGACACTCTCGATGACTTTATCGCAGATGATGCAGAGACGATCGTCATGAGTATCGGTAACATTACCGACAACAACTTCGAGAACATCGCAGCCAATCCAGCGGCCAACACGGTGACCTCGACGATCGTAGATGACACAAATCCAGGTACCGAACCAGACCATGAGATTGCTCATGTGAGTATTACAGGTGCCCAGACGATCTACGAAGGGGATACCTCTACCCCGTACACACTGACGATCGACCGCCCTGCGACAGAAGTTACTTCAGACATTACGATTGCATTGCTCTATAGTGGTACAGCTGGTGATGGTACTGACTTTACGGGTGTGGCTTCAGTTATCATCGCAGCCAACACGAATACAGTTGACTTCACACTTGCTACCCTCGATGATACACTGATAGAAGGAAGCGAAGACTTTACCATCACGATAGGTACGATCACAGACAGTAATTTCGAGTCACTTATTGCTGATCCTAACAATAATAGTGTTGTCTCATATATCGTGGACAATGTTGATGCTCATGATGACAGTGCTACAGTAATCGAAGGTGATCATACTATTGATGATACAGTATTTGGCAATCTATTAACCAATGATGAGATCGGCAATACAGGTGTAATAACTTCGTTTACATATACACAAGAAGATGGCTCTATCGCAACCGGAGCAGTAAATACAGCAGTAGACACTATCTATGGTACGGTAACGATCCAAGCTAATGGTGACTGGTCATATACTTCTGATCATAATGAAACACACCCAGCTGGGAACTCACTGATCGATAATATTAACTACACCATTACTGACGCTAACGGTGACAGTGACACAGCTCTGTTTAGTATTGATGTAACAGACGGTGCAGACCCTGTCATAGGAACACCTGTTGACGGCAGTGTCAACGAGAGTGCTCTTCCAAATGGAACAGCACCAGGCATAACTACAGCAACAGGTTCTCTGGCGGTCTCGACGGCAGGTACTGACACGATTTCTATTGCTTTTGATAGTACACAGACTGCTCCGGCAGGTTTGACGTCTAATGGTAAGACAATAACTTACACAGTGACAGACACTACTATTACAGCGGTTGACAGCGATGGTGCTAATGTCTTTACGGTTACTATTGATGATCCAACAAATCCAAATTCTAACTACAGCTTCACTTTAGTTAAGCCTCTTGACCATCTGGCACCAGATGATACGAGTAAGAGCTTAGACTTCTTGTTTGATGTTACAGACCAGGACGGTGATAGTGCCGGTGTTTCAAGTTTCAGTGTGGTGATCGTTGATGATGTTGTAGCTGCAACTGATGACACTAATACCATTGTAGAAGATGCAAACCCTGCAAGTGTAACTGGTAATATCGTAACAAATGACACGATTGGTGCTGACAACAACAATGCACCGGTTACGGATGTAGCAGGAAATGCTGTTGTCCAAGGCACACCAACTACGATTACCGGTACCTACGGTACACTTGTTATTAATGCAGACGGTTCATATAGTTATACGCTTGATAACAGTAACCTTGACATACAAGACCTTGATGCGACACAGAGTGTTGATGAAGTATTTACTTACACGGTCAAGGATAGTGATGGTGATTCTGATACGGCTAACTTGACGATTACTATTAAAGGTAGTAACGATGATGTCACTCTCGTGGTCAACGACGGTACTGTTGCAGAAGCAGGCCTTGACACTGTCGGCTCCCAACCGGCAACAGACAGTGAAAAACTGACCAACCAGCAGTTCAGCTTTACAGCACTTGACGGTCTGAAAGAGGTCGAGATTGCAGGTACTGTGATCTCGGCAACAGACCTTGAAAACCTGAGCGGACCGGCAGCGGGAGCGATCTCTACCGGTGAGGGTGAGATCACCCTGACAGCTTACAACAAAGCGGCAGATGGAACTGTCACAGTGAGCTACGATTATACACTTACGAGTGCGCAGGACCACAGCGGCGGGGCCGTTACTGACGCTATCGACGTTACGGTACGTGACACAGACAGTGATGTGGCGACACAGACTATCAACATCACGATCGTCGATGATGTTCCGACGGCGACAGAAGATACCGCAAGCATTACAGAAGATGCAGCGAGTAATATAGTCAATGGTAATGTTGTTGCCAACGATACGCAGGGTGCCGACCGTGTAACAGTGACAGCGATCGAGACTGTTGGTGGTGTTGTTGGTACTCCAGACGGTACCACCGTGTTGACAGGACTTTACGGTACCTTGACCATGGCAGCGGACGGTACTTATGTATATACGATGGACAACACCAACCCGCAGGTCAACGCACTTAACAGTGGTGAAAGTCTCAATGAGGTCTTTAACTATACGGTGACTGACGGCGATGGAGACATTTCGACCTCGCGTCTGACCATCATCATCAACGGTGCCAATGATGCACCGATCGCCATCGATCATACCGATGATTATCATGAAGACCCTATTGTCGCGGGCAGTGTCAGCGGTACGAGTAACCTTCTCAACGGTGCGACAGATGTGGATGATGTGGACAGTTCGTTGAGCATTGGTACGGTCAATGGTGTCGCGGGTAATGTCGGTGCGGCAGTGGTCGTGACTCTGGCCTATACAGACAAAGACG
>JALSUN010000106.1:18928-34646 GCA_027061425.1 Helicobacteraceae bacterium | reverse complement strand
TTTTGCCAAAACCATGTTAGACTGGAACTTGTCTTCCGCGAGTGCAAAAGATTTGTAGTTGTTAAGTGTCGGAATAAACTCGCTCAACGTCGCATACATATAGGTCTGCGCCACTGTCTGTTCACCTGCATTATATGAGAAAAAAGCATCCATCTCTGTCATGTTTATCCCCTTACAGAAGATGCCGTCTTTGGAACCCTCTGCAAAACGGAGGTCAAGTCCCGTTACAGAGTTAATACCACGCTCCAGAAGTTTAAGAATGATCTTCTGTTCTATCTCTGCACCACCACTGTTTTGGTACATCCATATTCCAACCGTACGGTCACACTCAATTTTTTCCATCCCTACTCCTTAAACCCAGAATTTTTTATAAAATACCCAATCAAGCTTTTTGAGAGTGCAATACGCTCGTCAAAACTCTGTTTATTAGCACGTTCATGCACAGTATGGTCACCATCACCAAAAGGGCCCATACCATCAAGGGTAATCACACCACAAGCACTCACAATGTTAGCATCACTCACCCCACCGCGCTCTTCTGTTGACAGTTTGATACCTGTGATACGTTCGATGTCTGCAACAAAACCATAAGAGGCATCAGAACTCATCATCACATCACGCTGGATTCCACCACTTAAACTTGACGTACTTCCCGCAACATATGAGGTCCTAACGATCTCATCAATAGCACTCAAGACGCGATCACGTTCTGCTGTTGTCTTGTAACGCAGTTCAAATGTGAGATGGGCATGTGGTGAGATGGTATTGGCACCAATACCCCCTTCAAACTTTCCTACGTTAACAGTAGTTCCTTGACTTAGGTCCGTTAAAGCAACCAACTTTTGTAGTTTAAGGGCAGCTTCAAGATTTGCATCTACACCATCAGCATAGAAATTTCCAGCATGTTTTGCCACCCCAGTGATGTCCACAAAAAATGTACCCACACCTTTACGACCTGTCACCACTTCGCCATGTTCTCCAGCAGCTTCATAAACGAGGCAGTAATCATAATCAAAAGCCAACTTGGCCGTGAGGAGTTTAGAGTCATCACTGCCCGTCTCTTCATCACTCACAAACAAGATGTCTACATTAGAAATTTCAACACCATCTGCTTTGAGTTGACGTAACGCTTCCAGGGCAACAATATTGCCCCCTTTCATGTCACAAACTCCAGGGCCATAGACCCAAGTCTCATCTTCACTAAAAGATTCAAACTTTCCTTCTGGAAAAACAGTGTCTATATGTCCCAAAAGAAGAAGTTTTTTACCCTCTTTTTTAGTAGAAGTATAATGACGGTGTTCACCAATAAGTTCACGTTGATATACCTCCACACTAAACCCAAGGTCAGACAACCAACCATCAAAGATTAGACCAACTTTGTCCACACCAGCTTTGTTTTTTGTAAATGAGTTAACATCGACAACTTTTTTAAGATCAAGTAGGTATGACACAGCGTTCCTTTTTGCGAAAGTATAATAAACCAGCGTTACAATGTGGTAACAAAATAGAGGTTAAAATAAGTAGATAATTATACTAAGAAAAGTTTAAAGAAAGGTAATTTAAAGGGGTTTTATAAAGAGAAGAAAAAACTGCCCGAAGGCAGTTCAGAAGAGGACTACTTGCGTAGCTCTTTAATACGTGCTTTTTTACCTGCAAGATCACGAAGGTAGAAAAGTTTAGCACGACGAACGCGACCGCGACGAAGTACTTTGATTTCACTGATAGAGTCAGTGTAAAGTGGGAAAATACGCTCAATACCAACGCCATTAGCGCCGATTTTACGTACTGTAATAGTTTGACCAGTTCCCTGACCGCGTTTAGCAATACATACACCCTCGTAGTTCTGAGTACGTGTCTTGTCGCCCTCTTTAATAGTAACTGCAAGACGTAGAGTATCACCAGCACGGAACTGAGGAATTTCTTTTGATGCTACTTGTGCAGCTTCGAAATTTTCAATGTACTTATTTCTCATAAGATGTCCTTTTTTTGTGCTTTATAAGCTGCTCAGGTCTGAAAAACGAGGTCTTCGCTTCAGACATGGCAAATTTTAGTGCGGCTATTTTACTGTGATTACCCTTTACATATTCTGATGGGACCGCACGTCCCTCATATAAAGCTGGTTTTGAGAAGCTAGGTGCTTCTAAAAGTGGCGTTTCAAAACTCTCTATCTCTAGAGAGTCACTGTTTCCAAGAACGCCATCGATGTTTCGAGCGATCGCATCACTCATTACCAACGATGGCAGTTCCCCACCTGTCAAAACATAATCACCTATGCTAAAGAGTTCATCCGCGAATGTCTCTATAACACGTTCATCGATGCCTTCGTAACGACCACTTACAAAAGCAACATGACCTTTTTTTGCCAGACGCTTGGCGTCATTTTGGCGAAAAGGTTTACCAACCGGAGTGGTAAAGATGATGTGGACATCACCCTGCTCTTTTAACGCGCTTAACGCATCAAAGAGTGGTTGTGGTGTCATCACCATCCCGGCACCCCCACCAGTAGCCGTATCATCGACTTTTTGATGTTTGTTGGTGGTATAGTCACGTGGGTTCAAGTAGTCGACACTGAAAAGTGACTTCTCCATCGCTCGTTTGAGGATGGAGTCCTGAAAATACCCCTCTATCAGGTTCTGAAAGAGTGTGACATAGGTAAAACGCACGGTTATGAAGCTTCTAAAATGTTAAGCGCACCAACTAAGTCAATACGTTTGTTCTCAACATCTGTCTTCACAATAAAATCTTTCTGGTACGGAACCAAAAAGCTTTTACTTGCCCCTTTAGCTACTAAAGTCTCGTCTGTGATGATACTCAAGTAGTTCGTAATGGCGATACGTTCTACCTCTTTCACAACACCAATCTTTTGGCCATCTTCGAACACTTCGCAGTCTTCGATGTCAAACCAGAAAAACTCACCCTCTTCAAGTTCACACTGCTCTCGCGTTGCTTCCTTGGTTGTGTAAAGTTTGACATTGGTTAACTTCTTAGCACTTTCCAAGCTCTCAAAACCTTTAATTAAAATGGTTCCTCTTGCTTCATTGATGTCAAGAATCGTAAGTGGTTTTCCATCACCCTTCAACAGGGTAGCGCCAGCATAAAACTGCTCAGGAAAATCACTTTTGTCATGAAACTTCATGTCGCCATACAGACCGACAGTGCGGCCCAATGTTGCGATATGAAGCAGGTCTTTAGTTGATTGCTTCGACATTGATACGGTAACTCTTACCATCTTTAGCTTTACAGCCAGAAATAAGCGTTTTAATCGCACCAATCATCTTGCCCTCTTTACCGATAAGTTTACCTACATCGGCCTGGTTAGCATGTAACACGATCTCGATCATCTCATTGCCTTCGTTCGCCTCAACCTGAACATCTTCAGGATAGTTGGCGATCATTTTGGCAAATTGCTCGACGAAATCAGTAACCACGACTATTTACCAGTAATTTTTTTAACGCGACTACTCATCTGAGCACCAACGCTTAACCAGTAGTCAAGACGTTCTTGGTCTACTACTAGAGTTTTCTCATCGTTCATTGGGTTGTAGTGACCGATAAGTTCGATCCAACCACCATCACGACGCTTACGAGAATCTGTAACCGCGATACGGTAGAAAGGCTGTTTTTTACGACCCATACGTGTTAGTCTAATAACTGTCATATGATTTCCTATATAAATAATTTTACCAATTGCTGGTTACATCTGTCGTCGGAACATAAAGGGAAAAGGGGAAAGTTTATAAAAGTCGTGCATAGCACTGTAGTTACTTACTTTCCTCTCATCGTCTTTATGTGGACGTACACATGTAACCGGCACAAAAGGTTAAAATCAATGCTTCAAAAAGCTACTCATTTTAAACTTTGTGTCCAGTTACTCATTTTCAAATCACAGAGGGATTGTTTAAGAAAATGTTTTTCGAGCGCAATTATAGCTGAAGTTTTGAGAAAGTACAAGTTGGGTTTGGTTTAATTTTGATGACTGACTAAATACCGTGTTCTTTTATCCCTATTTTGACATTAACTGTTACTATAACTTCTATAATGATTATTCCACATATCTATAAATTGACATCACATACTACCTCAGTTATTAGAATTGTGGCACCCCGAACTTTTTTTTTATTTTTTCTTGATTAGTGATTTCCGTGATAACTTAAACTGTGGCGAACTAAACTTTTTCTCTCTGTCGCGTCAGAGAGATAATTTTTAAGAAAAAGAGAGAGACGCTGTTGGTCAGAGTAATAAGTTCAAAATCTAAAGCAGTTACATTGTCGTTATTTGTATTGCTACAACTCAGGTTGGTGTTGTTACGAGATTGTTTGAATTGGGATGAAAGCGGATGCTTTCACTTTAATGAATGCGTCATCGCTTGCTCTTTCTCTCTAGCGTCTGCAAGGCCGAACGAAGTTTTATTTTTACCGTTAAGAAAATGACACTGTCTGAGCGAAGCGAGTTTGGCATTTTTAGGTAGAAATGAAACGTAGAGAGGGTAGTCGGTAGCTACCGTCATTGTGACCAAAGGAAATGCCCTTGGGTAAAGCCCTGCTAGAGGCGGTTTTTCTCTTTTTTCCGAGAAAAAAAGAAAAAGGGAAGCAAGATAAAATTCCAAATGTTCTAAGAAGTATAAAAGAAAAAATAATTCAAATGAGTATCTAACTCGTGGATTCACCTGAGGGCATTTCCTTTGGTCTCCTGCCTTCGCAGGAATGACAGCGTGCGAAGTTAAAGAGGGACGTGGTGGTTAGCGGGGGAAACCGCCACCTTTCATTTGCCCCATCATAGCTTGAAGATCTTTCATCCCCTTTTTACCAGAGAACTTCTTCGCCATCTTAGCAGCATTTTTAAACTGCTTCAAAACACGATTCACCTCAACTTGAGTCATACCACAACCCGTAGCAATACGCGTTTTACGAGAATTATTTAACAAGTCTGGATCTTCACGCTCTTTTTTAGTCATAGAACCTACCATCGCTTTAATTTGTACGATCTCTTTAGAGTTCTCCATGTCAAAGTCTTTAAGTGCTTTAGACATATCACCCATACCAGGGATCATACCCATCAAAGATTTCATAGAGCCCATCTTCTTCATCTGTTCCATCTGCTCTAAAAAGTCATTGAAGTTGAAATTACCTTTTTTGATCTTTTTAGAGATCTCTTTGGCTTTTTTCTCATCAATAACACTGGCAGTCCGTTCAGCAAGACCTTCAATGTCACCAAATCCCATAAGACGGTTAACAATACGGTCAGGCAAGAAGATCTCAAGATCTTCCATCTTTTCACCGCTACCTATAAAACGAAGAGGCACCTGGACCTGAGATGCAAGACCTAAGGCTACACCGCCTTTAGAGTCACCATCGTATTTACTTAAGATAACGCCATCGATACCGATCTGTTCTTTAAAGCTTGCTGCCGTGCGTACAGCATCTTGACCTGTCATAGAGTCTGCTACATAAAAGATTTCGTCAGGGTTGGCAACATCTTTGACCTCTTTAAGTTCTGCCATCAATGCTTCATCTATAGCCAAACGACCTGCTGTATCTATAAGTACCACATCGTAAAGGTTTGCTTTTGCCTTTTCAAGACCTGCTTTGACAACTTCTACCGGAGTCGCAGCTTCATCTGCGTGAAGATCAACTTCTATTTTCTCTGTGATCTGACGTAACTGTTCCACTGCTGCAAGACGTTGAAGGTCAGCTGCAATAATAAGCACTTTTTTCTTTTTTTGTTCTTTTAGAAATGTAGCCAATTTACCTGTAGTTGTGGTCTTACCTGAACCTTGAAGACCCGTCATCAAAATAACGGTAGGCGGGTTGGCTGCAAATACAAAACCGTTATTTCCCTCTACTTTTAAAATCGAATACAGTGTCTCACGCATCGCGTCTAAGAACTGGTCTTTACCTATACCAGCCGTCTTAGTCTTGTGCTCCACTTCAGAGATAAGGCTGCGAACAACACCATGATGTACATCTGCTTTCAGTAGTGACTTTTTAAGTTCGGTAAGGGCTTTTTTAAGAGCTTTTTCATCATCTTGAAAACGAATTTTCTTAATCGCTGATGTAAACGAGTCGGTTAATGTGTCAAACATATTTTCTCCACTTTTCTAAAAATATGACAAAAATCTGCCAAAAAAGTAGCAGATTATAACAAAAAATTACTAGAGAGTTGTTGAGAAGGGCTTAAACTTTTTCAGTGTAAAGCGTCACCAGTAGATCATACACCTTTTGAACCGTTGCAGGTTTTGTAAGTTGGCCATCTAAAAGGGCTAAAGTCTCTTCATTAGTATGTGTAAAATCATCATTTTTATTTAATGAAACTGCTTTGATAGGGCGCTCCTTTTTAATCTCAAGGAGCTTAGAGTTAAGAAGTTTGGCATAAAAACGTTCCTGAATAACTACAATGTCATAATCGTCTAGTATCTCTATGGCCAAAAAAAGCTCTTTAGAAGATAGTAAATCTACTTCATTTCTAAAGTACTCAAACATTTTTTTAACCGCTAATGCTGACTCATTATGATCATCCACAACCAAGACAGAGTGTCCTATCATCGTTTTAGAAGGAAGTCTATAGTGACGTAACTCATCTGGATTGGGCATGTAGAGCTTAACTTCTACTATAAAAGCACTCGAATGTGCATCTTCTTGTACAAAGTTCACATCTCCATGCAACATATTGGCATAAGATTTAGCCAAATAAAGTTCAAGGTTTGTCTCTGTGTTATTACCTTCAAAAGGGGTAAAAATGTCCAGCTTTTGAGACTCATAATCGTTTGTACCGTTAGGAATATAAAATTCAAGGTGCAGCGCATCATCCCCTAGGTTCAAACGTTTTATCTGGAGTTTAATGAGGTATGTCTCGCTTTTAATAATTACATTTTGTATAATGTAAAAAAGCAGTTCTATAAGCTTGACTTCATCACCAATGATTTGTGATGGCACATCTGGAGCGATATCAAAAACTACCTCAAAATTACGATCTTCTTCTGCTTTTCTCAGACGTTGAATGACAGTGTCCAATACTTCACTAAAAGTAAAAGAGGCTGTAATTAACTCTAGTCGTCCTGTCTTAACTTCAAGATATCTTCTATACATTGGTGAAAGTCTGGGAATATCTGCTTCAGGTACACTGCGTTCCATGAGTAAAGCTTCTAGTTCTATCTCTAAAGGGTCAACTTCAATCTCTTTTTCATATCGTGGTTTAAGTTTCTCTTTACGCGCTTCCAACTTCTCTTCTATTGATTCAAACTGTTCTAGCGGTGGTAACTCTTTCTTTTTATATTTTGGTCCATGTTCACGCACCTTTTTAAGAACAAAGGGCATTACGATCAACAAGACAACAAGCAATACAATGAATTTTAAAATAAAGATGTTCTGTTGCTGGATGGCATCATCACCAAAAAGTGAAGTGGTTACTAAAAAAGCTAATATAAAAAATCTCATGATCACATCCAGTAATATCTCTTAATAATTATAATAATCTTAACACAGACTTTAGGGATTAAACTTAAGTACACTTACGGCTTATAGCCTTATGCCAAAAGTGTTAACTCCTTACACGTCTACGAAGAGTAGTGTGCAAATATCTTTGGTTCTGGTGCCACAAAAGTGTGTCCCATGATCTCAACTTTACGGGCATGCAACATCACACGTTTAGCACGACGTCCACCATACTGCTCATCACCAGCGATAGGAAAACCAATAGAGCGCAAGTGACATCTGATCTGATGCGTACGACCTTCACGGATGACTACTTTGACCTTAGAATACTTGCCCACCACTTCTACAGGTGTTACTGTAGTATGTGCAGGTTTACCTTTAGGTGAGATCTTAGAAAAGGCTTTGTTATGGCGCTTCTCTGTTAAAATCGCTTTATCTATCTCCACCTCTTCTATAAACTGCCCTTCTACCCATGCACTGTACTCTTTATAGACCTTATTACGTTTGAATTCACCAATGGCTTTAATACGGTAATCTTCATCTTTAACCAAGATCAGTACCCCACTGGTCTCTCTATCAAGACGGTGAAGCAGTTGTGCATTGGGATACTGACGTTCTACCTCATCGGTATTTAAAAAAGCAGGTTTATCAACCACTAAAAGATCATTGTCTTCAAAAAGTATTTTAGCTGTGGCAATTTCATGCACATTAAACGTTGTTTTAACAGGCAATTCACCACGTGCTACAGTCACTTTACGGTTGGCCACATAAACAAGACCCCTGTCTATAAGTGCCTTGGCTTGAGAATTAGAAAGGGACTCTTGAAGCGCTAAAAGTTTGTACGCTTTCTCCATCTCTCCACTGCCTCGTTGTCCTGCCACACTCTCAGTCATAAACTCTTCATCACTTGAGGCGACTTTTTTCTTACTACGCGGTGCTCGTTTGGCATCCGCTTGAGCAAAAGCCTTGGCCCGTACCTTGGCCTTGCCTTCATCTTTTTTATTTTTAGCACGCTGTTCTGATGCTCTTCTCTTTTTACTATAATCCATAATTGTTTCCTTATTCTTACTATTTTACTGGTTTAAAAACCTAATTATACTCTCTAAATCAATCTTTTCATCTACATAAGATGTTTGCAGACTTTTAGACTTCTCTAATGCCTCCGAGATCGCTTCGTTCTCTACTACCTGAACATGATGCACATACTTAAAAAGCTCCTGTTGCATAAAAGCGTGTTCGCCTGTAATAATCTTACAACCAAAATGTGCCGGTTCAAGGGGATTGTGTCCTCCGACATCTTCTCTAAACGCGCCGCCCAAAACAGCCACGTCACTAATGGCGTAGATGTTGTTTAGCTCTCCCATGACGTCCATTAAAACGATGTCAGCTTCAAAGTCTTGACATACACTCCAGCGAGAGAGCGTTATCCACTCATCTTGTAAAGAACGCAGTAGTTCATACACCGCATCAAAACGTTCAGGGTGCCTTGGCACGACAATGAGTTTTGTATGACGCTCTTTAGCATACTCTAAAAAAGCATCTACTATGAGTTCCTCTTCATCCTCATGAGTACTTGCAGCAACGATGACTTCACCTGATGGCTTTTCATACTGCTGGGTACACTCGATCTTTTGTGCAAGTTTAATGTTACCAACGACCTCTATATTTGTCGCACCTAACATCTCAAATCGCGTCTTGTCTGCTTGACTTTGACAAAAGACCTTATCGACCCTCTCAAACATACGTCTGTAGAGCCAACGCATTTTCACATATTTGGGAAAACTGCGCTCTGTCATACGTGCATTAAGCAGTACCACCTTCGCACCTCTTGCACGCGCTACTGCGAAGAGTAAGTACCAAAACTCTGCTTCCAACACTACCAAGTATCGATGTCTCCTAATCCAAAAAGGGAGGAGTGCCTCAAAAGGCAAGTACCGTACTTCTGCCTCATACTGAGACGCTGCAGTATAACCTGTCTGTGTTATCGTTGAGATGGAGATATCACGGTCTTTCAATCTATCCACGATCGGGGCCAAGGCTCTTGCCTCGCCCAAGGAGCAGACATGAAACCAGAGATCATCTTTTTTAAATCTAGGATTTTTCCAAAGAAAAAAGCGGGCAGGAACAGAAACTCTATATTTTGATTTCAATGCGATGAGAAGTAAAAAAGGGAGAGCAAGCACATAAAGAAGCGCTGCCAGAAAAAAGTAAAGAAGTGTAAATGCTTTCATAAGAACACCTCTTTAACTCAAGAGTAGTTACGCTTCAACAGCCTCTGTAGAGGGCTCGATGTAAAGGATACGACCACAGTGAGGACAGTTAGTGATCTCTTCACCCTTGATAACTTCAGAATAGACCTTGTCATTAATAACCATGTAACAACCCATACATGCTTGGTTTCTTACTTCTACCGCTGTTGTGTTTTTAGCCCAGCGACGAATCTTCTGGTAAAAAGAGAGACCTTTTTGGTTCATTGTAGAGATGAGTTTCTCTTTTGCCTGGAACACTTTTTGACGCTCTGTGTTGATGATGGCAAGTTTAGCATCGACCTCTTCTTTAACAGCAGCAAGGTTTGCATCTATCTCTTCCATCTGTGACTGAAGCTCTTGCATCTTCTCAGTTTTGTTCTCTATCACTTTTTCAAGACGTGCGATCTCTTCGTTAGCAAAAGCAACTTGCTCTTTAGCGATCTCTTCTTCTAGTTGAAGTGACTTCATCTCGCGCTCTGTCTTAACATCGCCACTTTTTTTACTGTTCTCTTCAAGTTTTGCTGAAAGTTCAGCAATATGAAGCTCGTTTTTCTGCTTTTTAACCTGCTCAGACTTAGACTCTTCGTCAAGTGTCGCGATCTCAGATGTTAAGTTCTCTTTTTTAGCTAAAGCCGCTTCATACTTAATGTTCGCTTCTTCAATTTGTGGTTCAAATGCGTCGATTTCTTTGTCAACTTTAGAGAGTTCGATGAGTTGTTCTAGGTGCTTGTTCAATCTTTTTCCTTAAATAGCGCAACATTTTTGTTGCAAAAAGTGGTAAGAATCCCCTGATTTAGGGGACTTAGTATCTACATGTTTGTAAATGGGTTTTCTGATGATGAAATTATAACCGTTAATCCTAAAATTTTCAAATCATTTTCCAAAATCTCTGCAAAAAAGCACTCACTTTCATAGTGACCAATGTCAATCATGCTCAGCCCTAAGCTTTTTGCCTGCATCGCATCATGATACTTTATGTCTCCCGTTAAAAAGAGGTCTGCCTTAACCTCAGCAAGCATAGAAGCACCTGCACCTGTACAAAGGGCCACCCTCTTAATCTGCTTACTTGATGCCTTGACAACCTTACACATCTCTAAACCAAACATTTTTTTTATCTCTGTCACAAAAACTTCAAAGGTCTCATCAACATCGAAGTAGAGAAGATAATCAGCTTCGGCCATCACCTCTTTTTTAAGCACCTTTTCAACCACATAACGGTTCAGATGGGTTTGATCAAAGTTTGTGTGCATGGCGATGTTGGCGATCTTTTTTGCCATCATCATCCCCAAGAGTTTGCTTGGATAGGTGGCAAAGTCCATAGACTTTATACCTGAAAAGATAAGTGGATGATGGGTAATGATGAGCGCACCTTCAGGCACACGTTCTAAAAGTGCTTCATCTATATCGATACTCAAAACAACCGTTGTCACCTCTTGGTCATAACTGCCGATAATGAGTCCAGAATTGTCCCAAGAAGCCTGCAGCTCAAAGGGTGAAAGTTTGTCGAGTTCCTTGTAGAGGGTCTCTAGTCTCATTCATAACTCCTTTTACGTTTCACACGGACTTGAACACCACTATTATGGGCCAGAGGGTCTACATCTTTAAAATCGAAAAGACCACTCTCTTCTAAGAGGTCTCTTAATTTTTTAAACCCATAATTTCGAGGATCGAAATCAGAAGACTTGTTCAATATATTTTGTCCAACTGAACCTAAATGTGCCCAACCCGCTTCATCTGCTGTGTCTTCTATGGCGTGACGTAGCAAGTTAAGCAGTTTCATATCGATCTTCTGTATTTTTTGTTTTGTTACTTTTTTCTTAGGCTCGTTAACACTACTGCAGTCTCTTAGAATCTCTGTATAGATAAACTTGTCACAAGCACTCATAAACGCCTTGGGTGTTTTTTTCTCACCAAAACCATACACTTTGAGTCCTGCTTCACGAATGCGACTGGCCAGACGGGTAAAGTCACTATCGCTTGAGACAATGCAAAAACCATCTAACTTTTCTGTATAAAGAAGATCCATCGCATCGATGATAAGGGCAGAGTCTGTTGCATTTTTTCCTGTGGTGTAGGCAAATTGCTGCACGGGGTTGATCCCATTTTCAAGCAAGGCGGCTTTCCAGCCTTTAAGACGGGTATCTGTCCAGTCACCATAGATACGTTTCACACTGGCGATGCCATACTGGGCGATCTCACCTAAAAGGCCCTCTACAATACTTGCTTGGGCATTGTCAGCATCTATAAGTACCGCCAATCGTGCTTGTCTATCTGGCATTTAAGTGCTCCAGTTCCTCTTTTGCTGCTGTAAGGTCAGGGTTAAGTTCTAAGGCTTTTTCATACATCGTTTTTGCTTCTGATATACGATCCATATCGACCAAGAGATTGGCATAGTTAAAGTAACTCACTTCATACTCTGGGTCTAAAGCAATAGCACGTTTATAATGTTCTTCAGCCTCTTCAAACCGTTTCATTGCACGCAGTTCAGAGGCCATAGCCAAGTGTGTGATATCTTCTTCTTTAAGAGAGAGTGAATGGATGTAAAGCTTTAAAGCATCTGCATGATTACCCATCTGACTCATCACAAAGCCTAGTCGGTTTGCCAACTCAGGAATAGTACTGTCTGCATCATGCGCTTTTTGCAGCAGTTCTCTCGCCTCTAAAAGGTGACCTGCGTCATAAGCTTTATCCGCTTCATCAACCAGAGCATCGATGTTAATCTGCTCCTTTTGCGGTGCACTGTTTTCTTGCTCCTGAGGATCTTGTAAGCCCTGCATGTGCTCATAGATTTTAAAAGCAAAAAAGGCAGATGCCCCCAGTAAAATAATCTGCATTATAGTCATATAATTCTCCTGATAATATGACGAAAGTATAACAAGCTATAGTGAATATTACACACTATCATCCTATAAATTCACACTACAAACACGCTATTTGCTACCCTTGTGTTATAATCGTCATAACTTATAATGTAAAAGCACTTCTATGATAAATTTAAAAGACCCCAAATTTTATAACAACCGTGAGCTTTCATGGCTACAGTTTAACACTCGTGTTTTAAAACAAGCCCAAGATGACACCCAGCCTCTACTTGACAGACTCAAGTTCTTGGCTATTTATGGTACCAATCTTGATGAATTTTATATGATTCGTGTTGCAGGGCTTAAAAAGCTCTTTACTGCAGGTGTCATGGTCTCTGGCGCTGATCGTCTGACGCCACTTCAGCAACTTAGAGAGATCCGTAAATACTTGCATCAAGAGTCACAGGTGGTAGAGTACACCCTGGGTGAAATCTTGAAAAAGCTTGAGGTAGAAGGCATCTCTGTAAAGTCTTATGACGAAGTCAACCAGCAACAAAAGTACCAGCTCAACCGCTATTTTATGGAACAAATATACCCTGTCATTGTTCCTATTGCTGTTGATGCTACCCACCCTTTTCCCCATCTTAATAACCTGAGTTTTGGTATGGTTGTTCGTCTTCAAGACCTCGAGAGCGAGGGTATAGAGCGTAATGGTCTTGTTCGTATCCCCCGTGTACTGCCACGTTTTGTTGAGCTCGATGACTGCTGTTATGTGCCGATAGAGAGTGTTGTTGCAGAACATGTTGGAGAACTTTTTCCTGGATATGCACTCAAAAACCATATCGCCTTTCGTGTCACACGTAATGCCGACATCACTATTGAAGAAGAAGAAGCAGATGACTTTATGGAGATCTTGGAAGAGGGTCTCAGACTTCGTAAAAAAGGAGAATTGGTGCGACTTGAACTCGGACAAGAGTCTAACCCCGACCTGCTTAACTTTTTCAACCGCCACACCAATGTCTTTAAAGATGACATCTACCGTTTTTCTAACATCTTAAATCTTGGTAGCCTCTGGCAAATCGTGGGTAACAAAAACTTCGCCCACCTTACGGCAGCACCGTTTAAACCAAGACCCCTTCCACCCTTCGACACTACAGAAAACATCTTCTCGGTTATTGACAAGCAAGATGCATTGATGTACCATCCCTATGAGAGTTTTGAGCCTGTTGTCAAACTCATTCAAAATGCTGCCAAAGATCCTGACGTGGTTTCTATAAAAATGACACTCTATCGTTCAGGTACCAACTCCCCTATAGTTCAAGCACTTATGCAAGCCGCAGAGTCAGGCAAACAGGTGACAACGATGGTCGAACTCAAGGCACGTTTTGATGAAGAGAACAACCTCATCTGGGCTAAGGCTTTAGAAAATGCTGGCGCCCATGTTATTTATGGTATCCCAGGTTTTAAAGTCCATGCCAAAGCGACCCTCATCACCCGCCGTGTCGATGGAAAACTCAAACAGTATGCCCACCTTGCTACAGGTAACTACAACCCACAAACAGCAAAAATCTATACTGATGTCTCTTATATGACATGTAATGAAGAAATTACGAGTGACCTCACACGATTTTTTCACTTTTTGACGGGCTTTAGTAAAAAAGGGAAGTTAAATAAACTTTACATGTCACCAACCCAGATTAAACCTAAAATTCTCTCTATGATTCAAGTAGAAGCTAAAAAAGGCAAAGAGGGACATATTATCGCAAAGGTCAACTCTCTTGTAGATGATGATGTGATCCGTGGTCTCTACAAAGCGTCTCAAGCCGGAACAAAAATAGACCTCATCGTACGCGGTATCTGCTGTCTTAAGCCTGGTATCCCGGGCTTGAGTGAAAACATACGTGTGATCTCTATCATCGGTAAGTACCTCGAACATGCCCGCGTCTTCTACTTTAAACATGCTGCACCACAACTCTACATCTCAAGTGCAGACTGGATGCCACGTAACCTTGTACGTCGTATAGAACTTCTTACAGGAATTGATGACCCAGAGAGTGCAGAAAAACTGCTCAATATGCTCCAACTTCAAGTCTCAGACAATGTCCTGGCACATGAACTACAAAGTGACGGTAACTATAAAAAAGTACGCCACGAACAGAGCAAGATCATCAACAACCAAAAGCTTTTTGAAAGCCATGCCACCAAGGTCTATAAATCTTTGAAAAAAGCGACCCCGAACTATGTGCAAAAGTTGGCAACAAGGCTACTCAAAGAAAGTTAAAACTTTCCAATGTCGAATTTTGAATTTATAATGTTGCATAATTTCTGGCTTACGTTATGAGCCTCTATATCATTAAAAAATTAGGGTGGCCGTCATTCCTGCGAAGGCAGGAATCAACGAGGTTATTATTTTTATATAGTACTTTTCAAGACACAGTAATTCGTGGATTCCTATCTTCATAGGAATGACGCAATAGCAATACTTTAGACTACCAACCAAAGGAAAAACATGATCTACCCTTTCAAAAAATGGACACCGCAACTCGGAACCAACACTTGGATCGCTCCTACTGCTGATGTTGTCGGAAATGTTACTATGGGCGAGGAGTGCTCTATCTGGTTTGGTTGTGTGGTGCGTGGCGACGTGCATTACATCACTATCGGGGACAGAACCAACATCCAAGACTTGAGCATGATCCATGTTACCCACTACAAAAAAGAGGACATGAGTGATGGCAACCCAACCATCATCGGCTCTGATGTCACCATAGGACATCGTGTGATGATGCATGGTTGCACTATAGAAGATGCCTGTCTCATAGGAATGAGTGCTACTATTTTAGATGGCGCGGTCATCGGTAAAGAGTCTATAGTGGGTGCGGGTTCTTTAGTCACTAAAAACAAGGTCTTTCCACCACGTTCACTGATTATGGGAAGCCCTGCAAAAGTGGTACGAGAGCTCAACGATGAAGAGGTTCAAGAGCTTTACGCATCGGCCTCTCGTTATGTTCTCTTCAAAAAAGACTACAACACACTCTAAACAGATGGATATCTTTTTACTCACTGACATTATTGGTATTATCGCTTTTAGTCTGAGTGGTTTTTTGGTGGGAGTACGCAACAAGCTTGACCTTCTTGGCATCTCCATAGCCGCATCTCTAACCGCACTTGGTGGTGGTATTTTAAGAGATGCCCTACTCCACCGTACCCCCTTTGCATTTAACGAGTACTATCCTGC
>JALSUN010000106.1:0-18828 GCA_027061425.1 Helicobacteraceae bacterium | reverse complement strand
GAGTACGCAACAAGCTTGACCTTCTTGGCATCTCCATAGCCGCATCTCTAACCGCACTTGGTGGTGGTATTTTAAGAGATGCCCTACTCCACCGTACCCCCTTTGCATTTAACGAGTACTATCCTGCGACAACCCTACTTCTCACTATTATTGTCGCCTTTACCTTTCAGTTTTTTCGCTCTGGTAAAATAGAAAACCGCTGGATTTTCATCATCAGTGACACTGTAGGTCTTGTCGCTTTTAGTATTACAGGTGCACTGCTTGCCATCCATGCTGAGTACAATATTTTTGGTATCGTTATCTTGAGCTTTTTAACAGCAGTAGGTGGTGGTGTCACACGTGACATTATGATCAACCAGGTGCCATCCGTGCTTATTAGCGACTTTTATGGCTCTATAGCCCTTATCGTAGCACTGCTGCTCTCTGCACTACACTTTCTTGACCTGCTCAACACCATAACTGTTTTAACTGTAGGGTTCATTGCTATTACCATACGACTTGTTGCCTATAAACAGCAGTGGCATCTACCTAAAATTGGTGATTAAGCACAATAAAGTGCACTAAAGGCTTACAGTATCTTAGGCTTTGCATTACGCAGGTAATGCAGTACCTCTTTTATGAGATCGTCATCATCTTTACTTGCTGACTTAAGACTCTCTTTTGAACCATTAGCATACTCAATTGTGATATTTTGACCGTAGTTCATCACCTTCACAATTTTCTTCTCAATAGAGAGCAGTTTGATCACCATAAGCTCAAAAAATTGCTTGGTAGGTTCATTGAGTGCACCAAAACGGTCGATGGCTTCCTCTTCTATCTCATAGATCTCTGTAGGCTCTTCACATTGAGAAAGACGACGATACAGTTCTAGTCGCAATCGGTCTTGTTGCACCACCTCATCTGATATATAAGCAGAGATGGTCAGCTTGATGTCCACTTTTGCGCGTGCCTTGTCTTGTGTATTACTAAGTTCTTTAATGGCATCTTCTAACATCTTTAAGTAGAGAGAGTAACCAATATTTTTGATGTGCCCACTCTGCGCATCTCCCACTAGGTTACCCCCACCCCGTATCTCAAGGTCGTGAAAGGCCAAGATAGAACCACTTCCTAAAAAGCTGTTGGACTCTAGCGCAATAAGACGCTTTTTGGCCTCATCTGTCAGACGCTCTTTATCATCAACGATAAAGTAAGCAAAGCCCTCTATATGACCTCTTCCAACCCGTCCACGGAGCTGGTGCAGGTCTGCAATACCAAAACGGTCCGCTCCATCGATCAGCATGGTGTTGACCTGAGGCATATGGATACCCGACTCGATGATAGAGGTCGCTAACATAATGTCATACTTACCCTCTTCAAAGTCCAGCAGTGCTTTTTCAGTCTCTGCTGCACTCACTTGAGAGTGTAACATCAAGATACGAAGTTCAGGCAGAAGTTTTTTAAGTTCGCCCTCTTTAATAGGCATCATTTTAATGTTGTTGAAGACATAGAAGATCTGTCCACCACGACGTAGTTCTCTTAAAATGACCTCTTTGATGAGTTTCTCATCATAGGCTTTTACAAAGGTTCTCACGCCCTGACGTTCACCTGGAGGTGTCAGTAGTTGGCTCATGGTTTTAATGGAACTCATGGCTTGGTTAAGTGAACGGGGGATAGGTGTTGCGCTCATAGAGAGGAGGTGTACCTCTTCGTAAAGCTGTTTGAGTTTCTCTTTTTGTTTCACACCAAACTTGTGCTCTTCATCTATGATAACCAGACCCAGTTTTTTAAACTCTGCACCAAAAAGTGCATGGGTACCCACTACGGTGTCTATAATCCCCTCTTTTAAGCCTTGGAGTGTTGCTTTTTTCTGTTTAGGTGTTGAGAACCTGTCAAGCTTGGCAACCCTTACCCCAAACGCTTCAAACCGCTCTTGCAGAGAGTGATAATGCTGTGAACTCAGAAGCGTTGTAGGAACGATCATCGCAGATTGATATCCTGCTTTAGTTGTTGCATAAATGGCATTCATCGCCACTTCCGTCTTACCAAACCCCACATCACCACTTAAAAGACGGTCCATAATATGCCCTGATCCCACCTCATCTAAAATCTCACCTATAGACTGTGCCTGATCTGCTGTATAGTCAAACCCCGCCTCTTTCTGAAATGTCTTCATCACATCGCGTCCAACAGCTAATGTTGGTGCCTTGATCAGTGCACGAGAAGCGGCGGTGTTGATGATCTCAGAAGCGATCTCAAATAGACGTTTTTTCACCTTATCTTTAAGACGCCCAAAACTCCCTTTACCCAGTTTGTCCAAGACAGGGAGTCCTCCACCTGCTGCCATGTAACGGTCTATGGTCTCCAGGTTTTCAACAGGTAACAAAACCTTATCTTCACCCTGATACTTAATGGCAACAAAGTCTTTGACACCGCCTAGTATTTCGGCCTGTTCGATGCCCTCAAAAATACCAACGCCATACTCTTCATGAACAACATAGTCACCTTTTTTCAGATCATCCAAAATAATGTTACTACGTCTACGACGTCGTTTAGCTGCTGGCTTGTTCAGTGAGATAACGATTTCACTATCAGTGATGATGTTGACAATAATAGGTGCGTAACGCACCTCTATGTTGGCGATATCAAACAGTTGGGCCTGCTTAAGTTGGGCTTCATTCGTCGCTATAATGGTCGCTTTTTTGTTTTTGTGTACCTTGAGTAGTGTCGCTACATTGGTAACAGCAAGCTCTTTACACTCTGTCTCCTCTGCTAAAACCTCTATATCAAAATGTTCACGTATGACCTGAGGCTCATTAATAATATAGACTTCATCGAGCATTGCATCCATCGGTTTGATGAAACGGGCATTTTTATCAGCAACGAATGAAGTCGCCAAGTCATCCAAGTACCAAAAACCTAAAGAGGCCATGTCTTTTACAAAACTATCGCTTTCACTCTCTTGAACACTGTTTTCTAAGGCTTCATACTCTGTTTCATTAAATGCATAAAGTGCAGGAGCAATCTCTATAAATTCTAAGGCCTCACCCACAGTACGCTGTTTTTCAAGAGTAAACGCCTTGATCTCTTCAACCTCTTCATCAAAAAGAGAGATACGATAAGGATCACTTGCATTAGGTGTAAAGATATCTATAATGTCACCACGAAAAGAGATCTCTCCCTCTACTTGTACCATGTCAACAAAGGTGTATCCCCAAAAGAGCATCTTTTCTTTGAAAGCTTTAAGCTTAATCGTCTGTGCATATTCTAAGATTTCTGTAACCAACAGTTCTGGCTTAGGAAGAGGGAAAAGCAGTGTCTTCAGTGGAGAGATGATCAGTGGTTTTTGGTCCGCCTCGTAATAAAGACGCAGTGCTCTAAAAAGTTCTTGCATCTCCTCTTTAAAAGGGCGTAAATCTTCTTCATATCGGGCGCGGAAATCAGGAAAGATGATGACATCACGCTTGAAATACTTGGCGACATCTTGAAGGTGAAGACTCTCTTTTTCATCTTCACAGATCAGCAGTTGAAGGTCATCAATGTTTTTGTTTTTAAAGTGTTCGAACAGACGGCTTTGGGACATAATACTTCTCTAGATTATTTTTGACATTGTAGCAAAGGTTTAATGTTTTAGACTGTTTTTAGACATATTATTTAGTACTATTTGCCTCTTCACTGTCAACTATATGGTCAGTTTCTAAACAGTCTGTAATAAGATTGAGCAGGGGCTTCCATGGGACATGCTTCTCTTTAGAGAAAATCTGCTCAAAATTGCCCATGTTCCATTTTATAAACCAAAATGGATTGAGAGCACGCTGCATAAAGCGTATCTCATAATGTAAATGAGGGCCATTGCTTCGTCCTGTATTACCTGTAAGACCTATGAGGTCTCCTTTTTGGATAACTTGGCCATGTTTGACATTGATCTTGCCAAGATGGGCGAAGTAGGTACGAAAACCATAAGAGTTATCAATGATAATGAGTCTTCCATAGCCACTGCGTCTGTGGTAGCCTGCATACTCTACAACACCATTGGCGGTAGCATACACTTCAGTAAAGACTTTTGCACGCATATCACTACCGTTATGTTTTTCTCGTTTACCAGTAATCGGATGTTTACGGTAACCAAACTTACTGGTGATACCCTTATACTCTATAGGAGAGCCATTAGGCAAGATCTCAAAAATGAGTTTGCGTTCTTTAGAGGTCATCTGCGCCACGTCTACACGTTTGGTAAGAGGAAGCGCCTCGTCACTGTCCATACCGATGAGCTCTTCGATAGAGAGAAGACGTTCATCTAACAAAACGAGTTCATGCTCTTTATTTTTAATCGTTTTTTCCAACACACCGTTTTGTGCCTCTAAGAGACTCTTTTTGGCCTCTATATTTCCTAACTCTTTGGTCAGTTCAAAAACGACATAAGTACCTGTAACAAAAGCGATAATAATTAATATAATCGTATAAAAAGCAAAATGTTTCACACGTTTATGAAAGGAGAACTCTTTAACACCCTTGGCATCTTCTATGGTAATGTTGATTTTATGTTCCATCACAACTCCTATAAACGCTACTTTAAAGTCCCCAAGTAGCGTAAAAAAGCCTCGGCAACACTAAAAGAGCCAAAGACCAGGTACTGTTTGTTCTCTTCAATTGTATCGAAATTTTTTACTTGTAGCCCTGTCTCTTCTATGGTTTTCTTTAAAACAGCCTCTTGTTCTGCTCGAACATCTTCTACTTTTATAAGTGCTACATACGTGATAATAGGTTTTAAAAGTGTTATGATTTTTGCATAGTCTTTATCTCTATATGAGTTATAGATCAATATAAATTTCTGACCTTTTAAAACATCGGCTATGGTCTGCGCAGCCAATGCATTATGCCCCACATCAAGCAGAACATTAGGAAGTACCTGTGTTAATCTTCCAAAAAGAGGTGCTTTGACCAAGTCCTCAATATGAGCTTCATAACCTAAAAATTTGAGAGCACTCAACGCTAAAGTCAAATTCTCTTGTAAATACCCTACAAGGTTATATCTCTGTGAAACTTGATGAACTTCTTTAAGAGTACCTTCTGACAAAAAATCATCTATGGTATACGTATGGCATGAATGCACCTCTGCAACTTCTCTGAAAACATTAAAGACCTCTTGATGTTTTTGACGCCCAATAATCGCATATTTTTCCATTGAATGGAACTTGGTTCTGGCAATAGCGTTTAAGTTGTCTCCTAAAAAGGATTGATGGTCTTCATCTACAGGGGTGAAGAGTGATAGTGTTTTCTCAAAAACATTGGTGGCGTCAAATTCACCTCCAAGACCTGCTTCTAAAACCACATAGTCACACCCTTCAAAGGCTAACATGGCTAAAAATGTGGTGTATTCAAAGTAACTAAGAGACGCGTGTTCTAAAGGTGTTAAAAGAGTTTGAAGTTGTTGATGTTTTGCTTCTAAGAGATCATCTGAAACATTATCACCATTGCGCCAGATACGCTCATTAAAATGCATAATATGAGGAGAGGTGTAGTGTCCTACTTCAAAACCGTTTTGCAACAGTGCCTGTGCTAAAAAACGGCCAGTTGTGCCTTTACCATTGGTACCCACGATATGAATGACTTTAGGCTTAGGGAGCAGACCTTTTATACGTTGATAGACCTTAGGCATACGCTCTAAGTCTATCTCATCATAAAAAAGAGGCTTTGCCTCTAAAAAAGCCTGAAGACGTATCACTGTTTACGGCTGCCTTCTGCAGCAACCTGAGCAACAAAACTGTCAAGAGCCTTGAGTGCACTCTTTTCAATAGCTTCAAAACGTTGTTGGTCTGTAATAATAGCATTTGGATCAATGGCAAAGTCATAGTTTCCAACCGCCCTGTAGGTTTTAGTAAAATTCTGAGTACTTCTGACAACAGAGAGATTAATAGTCGTTCGATACGAGATAATATAACCATTGTTGTCATATTGCAAAGCCCTAAAACCAACACTTCTTAATTGTATCACTAAATGGGTACTTGCCTCTTTTTCATGTCTAAGGTTGGTCTGAAAACGTTGTATGACCGCTTCATCCAAGGCATCTTTTATCACCACTGTATTTTCAGGGTCTGTCATAGAGATAACAACCTTGGTTGACACCGTTTCACCTAGAACTTTGCGTGCCTCTTTAGAACTTGGGAGATAGCCACAACTCGAAAGGGTTAACACAAAAGCACTCAGTACAAAAATTATGATACTTTTTTTAATAGTATGAGCACTCAACACAGGCATTTTATCCCTTAATAACGATGTTTACAAGTTTGTTGGGAACAACGATCTCTTTGACGATCTCTTTACCCTCTATCCACTTAGAAAGGGCCTCTTTTGCAAGTACTAAGATCTCATCTTTAGAGGCACTAGGAGAGACTTCTATCTCTGCACGGCGCTTTCCGTTAACAGCAACACCTAAAGTGACTGCATCAACAGTAAAGACCTCTTCTTTAACCACATTTTTTTTAAGGTTATGACGGCCAAATAGTGTTGTTGAGACTTCCCAGGTAATATGTGGCACGATAGGCTCTAATATAGAGGCCAAGATCCAGTAACCTTCTGTCCATACATCTTCATTTTTTTGTTCATTAAGTGCGTTCATCGCCTCCATAACACCTGCTATCATGGTGTTAAAAGTGTAACGTTCTTCAAACACTTCATCTGCACGTTGGAGTGCTTCATAGACTTTTTTACGTGCAAACTTCTCTTCTTTACTCAGTGATGCATGGTCTATCTCAGGCAAAGTATTTGTAGCTTTAGCGTTAGAACTACGCTCTGCAAAACGCTTCAAAAACCTATAAGAACCTTCAACTGCACTATCATTCCACTCTAACTCTTGTGTAGGTGGTGCTGCGAACAAGATAAAGAGACGGGCAGTGTCAGCTCCATATTTTTCTATAAGCGCATCAGGGTCAACAGTGTTACCTTTAGACTTACTCATCTTCGCGCCATCTTTAAGTACCATACCTTGTGTCAACAGTTTGTCAAAAGGCTCATCAAAGTCTAAGTGCCCTAAGTCTCTCATCACTTTTGTAAAAAATCGACTGTAAAGCAGGTGTAAAATAGCATGTTCAATACCGCCGATATAGTGGTCCACATTCATCCAGTAATTTAACTCATCTTTGTCAAAACCCTTCTCTTGTTGGGTTTTTAACGAAGCGGTATAACGTAAAAAGTACCATGATGACTGTACAAATGTGTCCATAGTATCTGTCTCACGGATTGCATCTACACCACATTTAGGGCAGGCACAGTGCTTCCATGTAGGGTGATGTTCTAGTGGGTTACCTTCACCTGTAATCTCAACATCATCAGGAAGTGTTATCGGCAGGTTCTCTTTTTTCTCAGTCACAATACCACAGTCTGGACAGTGAACAAATGGTATCGGTGCACCCCAGTAGCGTTGGCGACTGATACCCCAATCTTTAAGACGGTAGTTGGTCACTTTCTGACCTAACTTTTCATCCTCAAAATGCTCTATAATCGCGCCACGTGCAGTGACAGAGTTCATCTCACTAAACTTACCAGAGTTAAAAAGCATCCCACTTTCAGTCATAGCACGACCTTCAACAATACCCTCTGATTCAGAAGCGATCACTGGTTTTATAGGCAATTCATACTTGGTAGCAAACTCATAATCGCGTTCATCATGAGCAGGAACAGCCATTACAGCACCTGAACCATAGTCCATCAAGACAAAATTAGCCACCCATACTGGTATAAGATCACCAGTTAAAGGGTGTTTCACATGAATACCCAGAGAGACACCATGCTTATGTTTTTGACGCTCTATTGAACTGGCATTTTTCATCGCTACGATAGCTTCTGCTGTTCTATTGTCGAGCATATTGTTGGCTATCATATAATTGACGATTTCATGCTCTGGTGCAATCGCCGTATAAGTCACACCATAGATAGTGTCTGGACGTGTCGTATAGACATCAAATCCACTAAACTGTTCACGAAGTTTCAACTTAGAGTGTTCATCAAAATTAAGTGTAAACTCTAGACCATGAGAGCGCCCGATCCAATTCTCTTGCATGGTCAGTACCTGCTTGGGCCATCCTTTTTCAAGCTGTTTCAAATCATCTATAAGTTCGTCAGAATACTCAGAGATCTTAAGATAGTACTGGTTCATCTCTTTTTTGACAATAGGCGTGTCACAACGCCAACAACAACCATCAACCACCTGCTCATTTGCCAAAACTGTCAAGTCATGGGGACACCAGTTTAGTGCTGCCTTTTTGCGGTACAAAAGACCTTTGTCAAACATATCTATGATAAAAGCTTGTTCAAACTTGCTATAAAGTGGATCTGAGGTTGCAAACTCACGCTCTTTTGAAAAAGAGAGACCTAATGATGAGAGCTCTTTACGCATGTAGTCAATGTTTTCATAAGTCCATTTTTTAGGGTGTGCACCATTTTTTATCGCTGCATTTTCAGCAGGCATACCAAAACTGTCCCAACCAATAGGGTGTAAAACATTTTTACCCTGCTGTCGGTAATAACGTGCAAATGAGTCACCTATAGTGTAGTTACGAACATGCCCCATATGAAGACGACCACTTGGAAAAGGGAACATACTTAAGATGTACTTTTTATCTTTATCAAAACTCTCTTCAGGCTCAAAACTACGGTTTTCTTCCCAAAACCCCTGCCATTTTTTTTCAATTTCTGATGGATTGTATGTCATAAATGAACCTTGCTATATATTATATTTGATTGCTAATCTTTAACTATATAAGCAATGTGTTTTGGCTAGAAGCCAGCAACACATAAAATTTATAATCAAAAATTAAAAATCCATCTAACGATGGTGGTTTAGTACTCTTCTCTTGTACGTGCACTCTCCACTAAGACTAAAGCCATAGAGAAGATGTTTGCCAAAAGAGCACCTATGGCCAAGGCGATCGCCCACTCCATATTTCCAACAATTTCAAGGTAGATAAAGGCAGGGATTAGGTGCAGGTCTGCCACTAGAGAACTTGCTAAAAGTTCTGCTGAAAGCAGGTTTCTAACCCCTAACTTCAAAATGGTAGAGACAAGATTCAAACTTGCAGCCACAAAGAGTGCTACAGAGGTGTGCTCATATAAAAATCCTGCTGTCGATGTCAATGACATCAGTGTAAAAAACACGTATACTACTTTTCCCCAATCCATCTTGAACCCTTTTTATCTATTATAAAAAACGACTATATCGTTCCTTGTTCAAACTCTGCACGCATTTTCTCTTTTTCTGCATCTCGTTTGGCTTTTTCAGCCAACTTACCGTGGTAGTTTTTAATGTCAAATCCTAACCACAGAAGTATTGGCGATGCTACAAAGATCGATGAGTAGGTACCCACAACCACACCCACTAAAAGGGTAAAACCGAAGGAGTGAATAATCTCTCCGCCAAACATAAAGAGCGTTAAGACCACAAAGAACGTGGTCAGTGAGGTCAATGTAGTACGAGACAGCGTCTTTGTCACAGACTCATCAATAACCTCACTGAGGTTAGAGCTTTTTGTGTCTGAGATACCCTCACGAATACGGTCAAATACAATAATCGTATCGTTAAGTGAATATCCCAAGATCGTAAGCAGCGCTGCAAGAACATCAAGGTTTACGTCGATCTGTGTTAAGGCCAAGGCACCCATCGCGATAGAAACATCATGCACCAAGGCAATGATCGAAGCGACGGCAAAACGCCACTCAAAACGAAAAGCGACATAGATTAAAATACCCAGCATCGCAAGAAGCAGTGACATCGCACCCTTCTCTCTTAACTCATTACCTACCTTAGGTCCAACAATATCAACACGACGGATCTTAAAATCACCCGTACCCTTAAGTGCTGCACGCGTCACATCACCCACATCTTGAGAGATATCTTTAGAACTTGTCTTCAGACGGATGATTACCTCATCGGGAGAACCAAACTCAGTGATCGAAGCACCTTTAAACATCTCATTAGAGGCCAGTTGCTTACGCATCTCATCAATAGGTGCCGCTTTAGTATACTGAACCTGAACGATTGTTCCACCGGCAAAATCAACACCGAAGTTTAGGCCCTTAGTCAAAAGTAGACCGTATGAGCTCAAGACAAGAACAATAGAGATGATCATCGCGATCTTCGACTTGCCCATAAAACCGATGGTCTTAGTCTGTTTAAAAAACTCCATTACCCTAACCTCTTTTTACTAATACCAAACCAGAAGCTTGGGTTTTTACTTTTGTTGATCTTACTCTCTAACGATGTATAAATACCATGCGTCCCTAAGATGGCAGTTAACATAGAAGCTAAAATACCGATACTGATCGTGATCGCAAAACCTTTGATCGCACCTGTACCATACGCATAAAGTACTACTGCCGCGATCAAGGTCGTGATGTTTGCATCCAAAATAGCGCGCATTGCATTAGCATAACCCTCTTCTATCGCTTTATGCAGGGACTTTCCTTCATACAGCAACTCGCGTATGCGCTCAGAGATGATTACGTTAGCATCAACAGCCATACCGACCGTCAATACAATACCCGCCATACCCGGCAGCGTCAATGTCGCTCCAAACAGAGCCATCACTGCTAAGATGAGAAACAAGTTGGCGACCAGAGCGATGTTTGCGATCACTCCAGCCATCTTATAGTAGAACATCATAAAGAGAAAGACCAATGCAAAACCACCAATAAGTGCGATCATAGAGTTACGAATACTTTCCGCACCAAGACTTGGCCCTACTGAACGTTTTTCCATCATATAGATAGGCGCAAGTAGTGCACCTGAACGTAGTGCAATAGCTAAGTCATTAGCTTCATTAACCGTATAGTTTCCACTCACCTGAACATGTCCACCACCTATACGTTCGTTAATAACAGGTGCAGAGTAGACCTTTCCATCAAGAACAATAGCCATACGCTTGTTCACATTTTTTCCTGTAAAGTCTCCAAATATCTGGGCACCTTCAGAGTTCAAAGCGAAGTTAATCACAGGTCGGTTATTTTGATCAAACGCAACAGTAGCATTAGTCAAAAGGCCACCATCTAAGATAGGGATCTCTTTAAGCAAGTACTTTACTTCAGGATTCTCTTTATCTTCTAAAATGACATCCCCATACTGTGCTGCTTGTGCATCTGTCATGTTATAAACACGCATAGCACGTTCTTCATCAACCGCGATCAGTTCAAGCTTAGCCGCACGAGAGATAAGCTCACGCGCACGCTGTTCATCTTCTTGTGTTTTAATACCAGGAAGTTCAACCAAGATCTTGTCAGTACCTTGACGGGCCACTGTTGGTTCAGCTAAACCAAACTGGTCCAAACGGTTACGAATCGTCTCAATAGCTTGAGAAATTGCCTGCTTTTTAGTCTCCTCTATAGACTTCGGTGTAAGTGAAATCGCATAGTTTTCACCACTATGTTTAATCTCAGCACCTTCTATCTCTTTTAAAAAGGTATCAATAGCAGGGGTGTCGTCTGGATCTAAGATGGCAAACTTCACCTCTTCGTCATTAGCACTTAAACCATCTATTAAAATATCATTATGATCTGTAAAGTGCTTAACACTGGCTGCTATAGACTTCATACGTGAGCCTACCGCTTCTTCGGTTTTGACACCTAAAAGCATGTGCAGTCCCCCTTGAAGATCAAGCCCTAAAGTAATCTTAGCCCCTTTTTCTGTGTTTAAAAGAGAAGGCATAGAGAAGAACACGCCAAAAGCTAAGGCGAGTGCAAAAATAACAATACGAAAATTAAGCTTCATCCTCATACTTTCGTGCAATTGCATCTTTTGTAATTTTAACAATAACATCGTCGTTCATCTTAACAGTGAAGAAATTCTCTTCAACTTTATAAATAACAACGATAAGGCCACCATTAGTAACGACCTTTTCGCCTTTTTTAAGACTTTCTAACATCTCTGCATGCTTTTTAGCTTGTTGCTGCTGTGGGCGAATAATGATAAAATACATAATCGCAATTAAAAATACAAACGGTAAAAGTTGGCTGATCATATCCATATGAGGCTCTTCCTTGAAGTAAAAATTTCTGCATTATACTACTTCAGACCTCTATATAAGATGAACCTTTACCCTATAAATCTCGCTTTTTTACATCTTAAGAAACTATAGCTACAATTTTAAGGCATTTCTACCATAGAGGTGCTCTAAAGAGGTGTTATGTTAAAAAAACTGTTACTGTCTACAATTTTAGGATTTGTGAGCCTTCATGCACAGAGCAACAAGATGAACACCATAGAAACTGTAGGTGATTATCTCTCTGTTGGTATTCCCTTAACAGCTTGGGTAAGTACATTGGCCATAGGTGACACTGAGGGGCAGTTGGATTTTTATAAATCTTTTGGCGCGACTTTTCTCACAACCCAAGCACTTAAATACACAATCAATGAAGAGCGTCCCAATGGTGGCGACCTCTCATTTCCTTCAGGACACAGTTCATCAGCCTTTCAAGGTGCGGCATTTATACATTTTAGATATGGGCTGAAGTATGCTGCTGTTGCTTATGCAGCAGCTGCTTATGTAGGATATTCTCGTGTTGTCACAGATCATCATTATACACATGATGTTATTGCAGGAGCCCTTATAGGCGTAGGATTTTCATGGATTTTTACAAAGCCTTACGAAGTTAAAAAGGTGAAAATAGCACCTGTCGTCTACTACTCAGAAGAAAATAGGCAAAACGTTTACGCCTTGAATTTGACCTTTTAACGTTTAGAGATGCCCTTTATTGTGCGGCTATACGCAACTTGTTAGCCACATAATCAATTTTTTGGTTGCAGAGGTTATTAATCACTGTTAAATCATTAAACTTAGACTTAATACGATCGTGTTCTAAATCATCGTCATTTGACTTGGTAAAGAGTGATGAGAAAAAGCCATCTTTATAATAAAAAGAGTAGACATTTTTGTACTCTTCAAACCAATTTTCATGCAGGCGTTCAAGTTCAAGTAAAACATCTTTACCAAGAGCGCTTTCAAGTTCAGCTCTTCTACTGTCCTTTTCTACCCAAGAAGCAAAATCACAATAGGTGTTGTTCACCTTAGACTTTTGCTTTTCAGCCTTACCCGCATAGACCTTAACAACATAATCTAAACTTCTAAATTTCTCTTGTCTGTAAGACTTCATTTCATGTAGCTCAGCTACCATGGTTTCAACATTAATTAACATCATTTATTCCTTCATAATCATTACCACGATTTAATAGTACATTAACTTTTATTACAATAAAATAAATTTTTGTTATAATCTCTAAAATATCCAAGGACACACAAAATGCAAAACTCACCTATGATGGGTAATCAAATCGAACTCAGTAAAAAACGTTATATCGTTAGTAAAACAGATGCAAAAGGCATCATCCAGTATGGAAATGACTATTTTGTAGAGATATCTGGATATAGAGAGAGTGAACTCATCGGTCAACCCCATAACATTATCCGTCATCCTGATATGCCAAAAATTATCTTTAAATTGATGTGGGACCGTATCAACCTTGGTAAGAACATCTTTGCAGTTGTTAAGAACTTGGCAAAAAATGGTGATTACTACTGGGTTATTACAGAGTTTGAACCCCGAATTGACAAGTTGAGTAATGAAATCGTAGGGCATACTGCATTTAGACGTGCGATAGATGCTAAAACACAAAAAGTGATGGAACCTCTTTACCAAACACTTTTAGAAATTGAGGCAAAAGGTGGCATGGAAGCATCTGAACGTTACCTGCTAGGTTTTTTAGAAGAGAAAGGTATGAGTTATGATGAGTTCATTGATGATCTCATAGGTAACAAAGGCCTCTTTAAAATCTTCTTTAAAGCTATGAAAAAGATGTTCTCATAGTAAGACGACTACCTTAAACTCTATCATCGTGGTAATTGACACTTTTTTTGTATAATGCCACTATGAAACTCCCAACAATAAACTACAAATATTATTTATTATCCCTCATGCAAGGTCTTGGCCTTGCCTTACTTTTTTCATTTTTTATCTATGCAGAAGTGTATAACTATAATTACAAGTTTATCAACACCCTCACAGCACTTGGCGCCTTTTACTTTATGTTTTCAGCACCGCGCGCTGTTTTAGTCAGTATGGGTGGATTTGTAGGGCTCTTATGGTTTTACTGGATCGGTTATAGTTTTGAATATTATAATGTAGGGTGGATGGCACCTTTTATCACCCTCTTCTTTATCTTACTTTATGCCCTGCTTTTTTGGACTGTATCACTCACTAAACAGCCCTACCTTCGTGCATTGATCATTTTTGTTCTTAGCTTTGTTGAACCCATGGACTGGAACTGGTTGCAGATGGAGTTACCTTTTATACAAACTTATCTGGGTATCGAAAAGTGGCAATATGCACTCATACTTATAGTACTGGCATCTATTCACTACCTCAAAAAGAGCGCCCCTTATAAAAAGTTTCAATGGTTACCACTTCTACTGTTGTTAGGTGCCATAAACTACACAACACCTACACTCACACCGCCCTCCATCAAAATCAAACTTTATAACAGTCATATACTACAGGCTCAAAAATGGAAAAAAGAGAACAGACAGAAGATCATTGAAGAGAATTTTAGTTTTATCAAAAAGGCTATTCATGAGGGGTATGACCTGGTTGTTCTTCCTGAGTCAGCCTTTCCACTCTATCTGAACAAAAACTATGCTTTGATCAACCGTCTCAAGTACTATTCTCGTAAAATTGACATTATCACTGGCGCACTGCTCAGCGAAAATTCCCAACATTTTAATGTCAGTTACCACTTTTCAAACACCAAGGTAGATGTCGCAAAAAAACTGGTCTTGGTACCTTTTGGTGAATACATCCCCCTGCCAAAATTTATGCAAGATATTATTAATAAGCTCTTTTTTGATGGTACAGCTGATTTCGCAACAGCAGATGCTCCTACAGATTTCAATATTAAAGGCATCTCTTTTAGAAATGCCATCTGTTACGAAGCTACCTGCGAAGAGATCTATGCAGGTGACCCCAAGTACATCATAGCCATGAGCAACAATGGATGGTTTTACCCCTCTATAGAGCCTACCCTGCAAAACCTCTTAATGCAGTTTTATGCCAGAAAACATCACAGCATCATCTATCATAGTGCCAACATGGGTGGTGCTGGTGTGGTAAATCTCCACAACTGAGTAAACACAAATACATAAAAATGTAATTCTACACCTTCCTTATAGCTGACATACCCAACCTTTTTACTCAGCTATATCCAACTTTAACCCATATCAAACTACCATTACCTCATAAAGATAGGTGCTAAGCACTCTTGAGGATATAACATGAACATAGCCAACAATGTCACCGAGCTCATCGGAAACACCCCCCTCGTTAAACTAAACTTCCCCTCTTCACAAACAGGGGCAACCATCTTAGGTAAATGTGAATTTATGAACCCAAGCAGTTCTGTCAAAGATCGCATCGGTTTTAATATGATCAAAGATGCTCTAGACAAGGGCCGTATCAAGGCAAACACTAGAATTATTGAGCCCACCAGTGGCAACACAGGTATCGCTTTGGCCTCCATCTGTGCAGCCCTCGGTCTTCACCTCACCTTAACCATGCCCGAGTCTATGAGTGTAGAACGCCGCAACCTACTTAAAGCACTTGGTGCAGAACTCATTTTGACACCTGCTGCAGCAGGGATGAAAGGTGCAATAGATAAGGCCAATGCACTTCAAGAGACTCTAGAAGACGCTATAGTTTTACAACAGTTCAATAATCCTGCAAACCCTGAGATCCATCGCCTCACTACTGCAAAAGAGATTTTACGTGACACTGATAGTAGTGTTGATATCTTTGTTGCTGCTGTTGGAACAGGGGGTACTTTAACAGGTACAGCAACTGTTTTAAAAGAGGAGATTGAAGGGGTACAGATTGTTGCAGTTGAACCGGAAGACTCTGCCGTCTTGTCAGGTGGCAAGCCCGGACCTCATAAAATCCAAGGGATTGGTGCTGGTTTTGTACCAGATATTCTTGATACAGAAATTTATGGAGAAGTGGTTAAGGTGAGTAACGAAGATGCTATAGCTAGCGCTAAAATGCTTGCCAAGCAAGAGGGACTCCTTGTAGGTATTTCAGCTGGTGCCAATGTCTATGCTGCCATGCAAGTCGCCTCTCGCAGTGAAAATGCAGGTAAGACCATCGTCACGATCTTATGCGACACAGGTGAGCGTTACTTGAGTACAGCACTTTTTAGTGAGTAAACGCTACTTAGAGACCATCTCTTCACTTGATGGTCAGATCCAAAACCTAGCCTACCACCAAAAACGTATGGATAGTGTATTACATAACAGACAGACCCATCAGTTGAATCACCTGATTAAAGCCCCTCTAAAAGGGCATTATCGTTGTCGTGTTGTCTATACATCTGATACCTTGGAGATCACCTACCACCCTTACGTTAAAAGAGTAGTGACAACACTACAGCTGATTGAAGCTGACCAACTCGACTACGCTAAAAAATACGAAGACCGCACTGCACTAAATGCACTCTATACACAACGTGGAAAAGCTGATGACATCTTAATCGTACAGAACAACAAAATAACCGACACCACCATCGCCAACATCGCCTTTTATGATGGTTTACACTGGGTAACACCCAAACGTCCCCTTCTCCAAGGCACAATAAGAGCACGACTCTTGGATGAGAAAAAGATAACCGCCATAGATATCTATGTAGAAGATCTGCCCAAATATCAGGAGTTTGCACTCCTTAATGCTATGATTGGTTTTGATGTCATTAAAAATGGTATAATTTTTCCACTAAACAAGGACAACTAAATGTTATATGAGATGATTAAAAATAGAGAATACACACAGATTATGAGCCACCACATCCAAGAATTACTTATCTTTTTATTTAAAGAGGAGCAGAACTTTGGGATACTGTGTAAGATAGAACACCTCACTTTCGACCCAGAACTTCCAGAACATATACGCAGTGATTTTCGTCCTATGACCCTCTTTTTTATGGCAGGATATACATTTGAAAGTGCACGAATGGAAGGAGACTACCTCTTTTTCGAAGCGGGCTTTGGATCAGAAAACATCGGTAGTTTTGTAAAGGTACCTCTACTTAGTATCATGCAGATCATTGTTGACGAAACGCCCATCTTTGTAAACCTCTCTTCACCACAAGAGAGCATCACAAACCAGTCAACAACTCAGGACAATGGTGTAGAAAACTCTATGGCGAGCTTTCTTTCCAACCCTGAAAATCAGAAATTTATAAAAGAGTAAAACTACTTTTTGTCCGTCACAATAGCAAAGGTCAAGTCATTGATTTCGGTATGTTTTTTAATGTATGCGTTCAGATCTTCAAGCTTCAACGCTTCGATCTTCTCTAACTCTTTTAAGCTCGAACCTAATTCCTGACCTTTATAGTACTCTTGAAAAGTACGTGAAAGTCGCTGAGAAAGTGTCTCAACACGTAGAGGTTCTGAACCTAACAAAAACTTTTTAGCCTGGTCAAGCTCCTCTTGAGTTACACCCCCTTTTACAAACTTGGCAATGACCTCTTTAACAGTCTCTTCTGCCTCATTTTGAGACTCTAGTTTGGTCTGTAAATAACCCATAAAATAGACATTAGAGCGGGCAGCATTAATACGTGCATATGCTGAATAAGCCAGACCACGTTTCACACGGATCTCTTCCATCAAACGACTTCCAAATCCACCGGTACCTAAGATAAAAGTACCTACACGCGCTTTGTATTCATCTGCATCATCCACCCTGGTCTCATATGGTGATCCAAAATAGATGTAAGCCTGTTCCGTTTTTCGCTCTAAAACAACACGATGACTCTTTTTTGCAACTTCTATGAAAGGAAGCTTTTTATCAGAGCCTTTTGGCAGGTGCTTCAAGAGTTTTGTAGCCTTTGCTTTAGCATCTGCAAGGGTAATATCTCCACCCACAACAATAACAGCTCTTGAGATGACTAAATGCTCTTTTAAAAACTGTTCTACATTTTTAATCTCGATTTTTTTAACATCTTCGATACTTCCTGAAGAAGGGTGTTCTAACGGTGTCCCTTTAAAAAGTGTCGCTTTCAGTGTTCGTGCAGCAACATAGTCATAATCATTTTCCTTACGACTCAGCCCCCCTATAGTCAATGACTTGACCTTCTCTAAAGTCTCTCTGTTTAAGTTGGGATCATCTAGCAAAACACCAAACTCTTTGAGCCCATAATCAAAGGACTCTTTAAGCGAAGAGAGCTCCATCACAAAGGTCTCAGTACCGGTGCTTGCACTTAAATGTACTGCTTTTGCATCTAAGACTTTGGCAAAACCGATACTTCCTAATTTGGAGGTTCCTTCATTCATCATCTTTGCACTCATCTTGGCAAGACCGGGGTGTTTACCATCTTCAATAGAGCCACTCACCTCAAAAACAACCTGCATAGAGACCATAGGAAGACGGGTATCTTCTTCATGAATTAGAGGGACTTTAACACCCTCAACAGTAATATAATCAAGCGTTGAAGCCATAAGCAGTCCTTGTAGTAGTAACAATAATGTTAATAATTTGTTCATTTTTTTACTTTGTGTCAATCTAATTGGTTTAGAGAATTAAACTAAAATGTCTCTAAGGTCTCATAAGCAGTATTACGAATTGCAGGTGTCTCACCAATATCTTCTATAAGACGTACCATCTCATCTTTGGCCATTCTAAAGCCTGCCCCTGCACTCCTAACCACATTTTCTTCCATCATGGTTGAACCCAGGTCATTAGCACCATACTTTAGTGCCATCTGTCCAATGTAAGGCCCTTGTGTCACCCATGAACTTTGTATGTTAGGAACATTATCTAAAAAAAGAC
>JALSUN010000105.1 GCA_027061425.1 Helicobacteraceae bacterium | reverse complement strand
CCCTCTAGCATCTGTAAGGCCGAATGGAACTCTCTTTTTACCGTTAAGGAAACGGCGCTGTTTGACCATCGGGAGTTTGTCGTTTTTAGCTAAAAAGAGTGTGGAGAGAGGGAAGTTGGTAGCTACAGACCCTGAAGCCCTGCAAGAGTCAGTTTTTTTACGATACTGAATTTAGTTTCGTCCTGTACTGCACTTTAGGGCTGTGTGTTTCTTCTTTTGTTGAGTCAAAAAAAGAAAGATTGGAAAGATAAAGTTTAAAGTACTTACAACAAGTCAAATAAGCTTTCTCTTGTTTAGATACTACCTTGATTATTAAACTGTGGCAGATCGAACTTTTTTTCTCTGTCGCGTCAGAGAAGTAATTTTCGAGAAAAAAAGAGAGACTCTATTGTTGAGAGTGAGTAACTTTCAATCTAAAGTAGTTCCATTTCCGATCTTTGTATTGCTACGACTCCAGTTGGTATTGTGATGAGTTTGTTTGAATTGGGATGAAAACGAATAGTTTTCACATTAATTGATGCGTCACCACTTGCTCTTTCTCTCTAGCATCTACAAGGCCGAACGGAGTTTTATTTCTGTCGTAAAGAAAATGACACTGTCTGAGCAACGCGAGTTTGGCATTTTTAGGCTGAAATGAAACGTAGAGAGGGTAGTCGGTAGCTACCGACCCTGAAGCCCTGCTAGAGTCAGTTTTTTTGTTTCTTCTTTTGCTGAGTCAAAAAAAGAAAGGGAAGCCAAACAAAACTTCAAATTTCAACAAAAAAAGTGAAAAGGATATTAAATAACACACTAATTCAAAAAAATTTGAACTCTTGGATTCACCCGAGGGCATTTCCTTTGGTCTCCTGTCTTCACAGGAATGACGACATTAAGTGTATGTTATAAAGTAAGTAATATTAGTAAAGACGTTCTAGTAGTTTTTCTATCTCTTCTTCATTCTCAAAACAGAGCGTAATCTCATTAGATTTAGTTTTAACTTTAAAACCCAAATCTTTAAACTTAGACTGCAGTCCAGAAAAATCAAAAGAGACACCCTCCTCTTTTTTAGCAACAACAGCACTTTCTCCACGTTTCATAGACTTCACTAAAGCCTCGACTTCACGAACACTAAGCTTCTGCCCTATAATAGAAGCCACTAAAGTGTTCTGCTCTTTGTCAGTGAGGCCTACTAAAACCTTAGCATGACCCGCAGTAATCTTGCCCTCTTTTAAAGCACTTAAAGTCTTTTTAGAAAGTTGTAAGAGTCTCAGTGTGTTGGTGATGTGGGTACGCGACTTGTTCACCATAGATGAAAGTTCATCATGGGTAATACCATGGACTTCAAGAAGTTCACTATATGCCTGTGCCAGATCAACAATGTTAAGTTCATCACGTTGAATGTTCTCTATAAGTGCCTGTTGACGCATCAGATCATCATCGATATGTGCTATGACCGCACGAATCGTTTTAAGCTTTGCCAATTTACTGGCACGAAGACGACGTTCACCCGCTACCATAATGTAGCCATCTATATCTTCTACAACAACAATAGGCTGAATAATGCCATAACTTTTTATGGACTCTGCGAGTTCAGCTAAAGATTTTTCATCAAAATGTTTACGCGGTTGAAATGGGTTGGGTCTAATTTTAGAGAGGGGAATCTCTACTATAGACTCTGAACTCGGAACTTCACTGTCATAAGCTTCTTCAATCTCACCAAGAAGTTCACCAAGGCCACGACCTAAAGATTTAGACTTATTTTTTGCCACTACGTCTCTCCTACTAAGCGATAATAGCTTGCGCTAGATTTTGATAAGCGATAGAACCACTTGACTTTGCATCATAGAGAAGAACAGGCTTACCAAAACTTGGGCTCTCTGCCAAACGGACATTTCTAGGAATAACGATCAACTCTTCATCTCTATTTTTAAACAACTTGTTATCAAAATGTTGACGAAGATCTGCAAATACCTGCTTAGAGAGGTTGTTTTGCGCACTGTACATTGTAGGTAAAAATCCTTTGATGTCTAGACTTGGATTAATCGTTTTTCTGATGAGGCGTACAGTATTTAAAAGCTGTGCCAAACCTTCAAGTGCAAAAAATTCGCACTGGATTGGGATGATGACAGAGTTTGCAGCAGAAAGCGCATTGATAGTCATTGGTCCTAATGCCGGTGGAGAGTCAATTAAAATATAATCATAAGTCGACTTCATAGGCGCCAGTGCTTTTTTCATAATAAGCTCACGACCTTTAGAGTTACCAGCATCATAATACTCTTTTTCAACACCTACAAGACCGATGTTTGCCGGAGCCAGATCGAGTGTATCTATCTCTGTTTTTAAGATAATGTCACGAAGTTTTTTTGTACCTATAAGTACATGATAGATGTTAAATTCATAATCATTACGGCTGTAACCGAGTGATGTCGTAGCATTTGCTTGTGGATCAGAATCAATAAGAAGGACTTTTTTACCTTCAACCGCAAGAGATGCAGCAAGGTTAACAGCAGTTGTTGTTTTTCCTACACCACCCTTTTGGTTGGCTATTACTATAATTTCGCTCATCGTAAACTAAATATCCTTTGTCCGTCACACTCTATAGAACCATCGTCAAGTAAATGGGCATTTTCTAATGAAAGTCGTTGATCACCACTGTGGGTGAAGTAGCTTCTGCTTTTGCCAAATTCTATCTCATATTGACTAAAAACCTGCTTCCATTTTGGTGGGTTATTTAAAATTTCAAAGTATTGTTTTAAGAGTATATTGTTCTCAATATCTATGTCTAGTTTACTAAAGCCTTCTGGTGCGTACTTTGTATTAAGGCCAATACCACATACCAAAGTCTCTTTATAGAGGTTGGTAATGGCCCCGCCAATTTTATTCTCACCAAGGTAGAAATCATTTGGCCACTTTAGCCAAACTTTTGAGCCTACTGTTTCTAAGATCTGTTTGAGAAGGTAGGTAAAGTAGATGGAGGAAGATTCAAGTTTTAAATCTGATGGAAGGTTTTCTCTTGCCATTGCGAAAGAGAAAAAGAGGTTCCCCTCAAGACCTCTCCAACTGTTGCCACGACTTCCTTTACCAGATTCTTGTCGCTGAGCAACTACACAGACGGGTACTTGGAGTTCACCCTGTTTCAGAGCATCTAAAAGATAACGCTGTGTAGAGTCAACTGTTTTAAGCGAGTGTATCTGCAAGAGAGAGTCGTTTACCATTGAGATAAGAGACAACATTCATCTCTTTTTTAGAGGCAGGTTGGACCAAGGTAATCTCCACACTGCCCTTTTCACAACCCACAACAACTTGTTCTTTTGTCATCTCTAAAATGGTACCTGCTTCATGGCTACCTTCACTAGAGACTAAAGCCATCTGTTTGATTTTCAATCCACTTTCCAAGTAAACACCAGGCCATGGCGTAAAGGCACGATAGCGGTTATATAGTAATTGCGCGTCATCAAAACTTATCAGACCCTCTTGTTTGGTGATCTTTGTACAGTGTGTTGCCAAAGTCGCATCTTGAGGTATAGCTTGATAATTGTTAAAGTTTTTAAGCACATCAAGAGTTAAAGCAGTGGCGCAAACAGTCAAACGATCAAACAGTGTAGAAACCATCTCATCATCTGCGATGGCGATCTTCTCTATTTTAATAATATCACCTGTATCAAGACCGACATCCATTAACATCGCCGTTACACCTGTCTCTTTGTCACCATTTAAAATGGCCTGCTGTATCGGGCTTGCACCACGATAAGCAGGAAGGATAGAAGCATGAAGGTTAATACAAGGCGCATGGTCTAACACAGCTTTTGGCAAGATCTGACCATAAGCGGCTACTACAATGAAGTCACATTCTATACTAAGAAGTTCAGCTACAGTCTCCGCATCGCGTAGACGCTTAGGCTGATAAACTGGAAGGCTATTTTCTAAAGCCACCACTTTAGTAATAGGTGGTGTCATCACTTTTTTACGACCCACAGGCTTGTCGGGTTGCGTATATACAGCCACAACATTGATGGCATTCTCAGCAACCAAAGCCAAAAGGATCTCACTAGCATAGTCAGGTGTTCCCATAAAAATCACATTCACACTGCTTCCTTTGTAAAAAGTGTACCGCTGACATGCTCTTTTTTAAGAAGAAAAGAGCGTACATCAGAGAGATCAAAACCCGAACTCAAAAACATCTTTCTGCCATGTTTCAACATATAGTCTGCTGCTTTAAGTTTGGTCACGATTCCACCAGTAGCAAATTCACCATGTGGTGTTGCCTCTAATGAAAGGTCCTCATCACTGATCTTCTCTACAACTTTTAAGATCTTCGCCTCAGCGTTTTGGTGAGGATCACTGTCGTAATAAGCATCGATATCAGAGAGTATGATCAACATCTCCGCATCAATCGCGTCAGCAGTAAAGGCGGAAAGCTGGTCATTGTCACCCAAAACCAACTCATCAGTTGCAGTAACATCGTTTTCGTTGATGATGGGAATGACACCATTTTCAACCAAGGTATCTACAGTGTTTTTTATACGCGCGGCTTGATCTTCGTTTTTAAAGTTTGCAGAGGTGACTAAAACCTGTGCACAGATTTTATGATGTGTAGCAAATTTACGACTATACAGTTCTATTAAATGCGGTTGACCTATGGAAGCAAGTGCTTGTTTATTTTTGAGAACGCTTTTGTCCAAAGGAAGTTTTGTAAAACCTGCAGCTACTGCTCCAGAAGAGACTAAAATAACATCAAACTTTTGAGAGAGTTCCGCAAGCAAGTCAACCAAAGAACGCATTCGATTAACAGCAACACCATCATCTTGGGTCAAAACAGCAGAGCCAACTTTAACAACAAGACGTTTCATTATCGGTTTTTCTTCACCAAGTCGTTAAGGGCATAACGCAAACCGTCAATGTTGGTATGCATCACAGAAGAGATAGGGGCGATAAATAGTGGTTTCGTCGTGTCATAAGCAACCGTACCGCCTTCATCATCTTGTTCATAAAATGGGAAAGTCTCTTCAAAACCAAACTTACTTTTCACACCAGCTTTAAGACCCAATGCTTCTATAAAACCTGCTGTCTTTTCAACCGCTTCTTCTTGGAGGAGGGCATCACTACGTGTCAAAGCAATTGCAAATGAGCGACCATGAAGTTTTTCAGAGTACTTTTCGAGTTCTACCTTAAGTGTTTCGAACTGTTCCATCATCTCTCTATAATTGGCGATATCTATCATAAACAGGAGTGTTTTAGTACGCTCAATATGACGTAAAAACTCTAAACCAAGACCTTTACCATCACTTGCTCCACCGATAATTCCTGGGATGTCCGCCATCACAAAAGACTCGTAGTTACCAACATCTACCTGACCCAGTTTTGGCGTTAAGGTTGTAAACTCATAGTTTGCCACTTCTGGACGGGCATTAGAGACTGTAGAAATAAGTGTAGACTTACCAACATTTGGAAAACCGACCAGTCCAACATCAGCGATCAGTTTAAGGTCCAAGATGATCTCACGCTCAACAGCGCCTTCACCTGGTTGGGCATAACGCGGTTGTTGGTTGGTAGAAGATTTAAAGTGGAAATTACCTAGACCACCACGTCCACCTTGAAGGTAACGTACCTCATAGCCGTCGGTTAAAAGATCAAAAAGCACATCACCTGTTTCAGCATCGATGACCTGTGTTCCAGGAGGAACGGTCACGATAAGTGGCTTACCAGATTTACCTGTCATGCGAGAGCCCTCTCCCGGACGTCCATTTTCTGCTTTAAGGTTTTTAGTGCCTTTAAAACCTGAGAGCGTGTGTGAGTTGTTGTCTACTCTAAAGTAAACATCACCACCTTTTCCACCATCGCCACCGTTTGGTCCACCATTGGTTACAAACTTTTCGCGGCGAAACGCCACACAGCCTTGGCCGCCTTTTCCTGATGATACTGTGAGTGTTACTTTGTCTGTAAACATGGTTGTTCCTTTTGGTGACCTACTCTGAGATCTTATGAATATCGAAATATAAATTCGTTACAAGTCCAAAGTTCTTCGTCATTCCTGCGTAGGCAGGAATCCACGAGTCAAAACAATCAGACTATTATAATTTGTTGATTCCTGCCTTCGCAGGAATGACGACTCAATACTAAATCAAGTAGTCAAATAAATATTTAACATTATACATTTGAAAAGAAAAAATACAGTATTAAATATTTGTTAAGAGGTTAAAAAAGAGGTGACCCCGACAAGCGGGATCAAAAGCTACTTACGCAGCTGGAACGATAGAAACTTGCTTACGGTTTTTGTCTTTTCTTTCAAAAACAACAACACCATCTACAAGAGCGTAAAGAGTATGATCTTTACCCATTCCCATGTTTTTACCTGGGTGTACTTTAGTTCCACGTTGACGGATAACGATGTTACCTGCACGTACTGTTTCACCACCAAATTTCTTAACACCTAATCGACGACCTGCTGAGTCACGATTATTCTGAGTACTACCTTGACCTTTTTTGTGTGCCATGTCTTTCTCCTAATTTAATTGTGCTTATGCAGCGATTTTAGTGATACGAACGCGAGTAAAATCACGACGGAAACCACGTTTAACTTTTGAATCTTTACGACGACGCTTTTTGAAGATAATTACTTTTTTAGCACGACCTTCGTTGATTACTTCTGCAGTTACTACAGCGCCTTCTACGAAAGGTGCTCCAACAACAAGCTCACCAGCATTTACAGCTAGAACTTCTTTGATCTCTACAGTCTCTTTTGCAGCTAGGTCCATTTTGTCAAGAAGAAGAATATCGCCCTCTTGAACCTTATACTGCTTACCACCATTTTTAATGATTGCGTACATATATGTTTCCTTGTTTTAGTTAAGAGTCCTCTAAAAACGCTTAGTGTCAGTACTAAACTCATCATCACAAGACTCTATTAACTTACACAAGGCAGGTCAAAAAAGTTAACATTTGCAATGATCAGGTCAAGCCTGTAAAGAGAAGACAAAAGCCCTCTCCGACACCAAGAGTTCATAAAGTACTCTTTTAGTCTTTGTCAAAGTGAACAAGCCACTCTGAGTAAAAGTTGGCGAATTATACCTAGATTTACTTTATACTTACTTAGTTTTACGTTTTTGTTCCATTTCTATCATCTCTACCTCTATACTTTCTATTTCGTCAACACTTTTCTTCTCTTCTAAGGCTTCTGAGGCAGAGATCGCTTTGATAAGGTTGACCTGATCTTCTTTAGAAAGTTTACCTTCGGTTATAGTGTCTAAGACCTTCTCCGCAATACGCGTCCGTGTCTCACTCTCTTTATACTGAAAGTACTTTTTTAAGTTATCATTGTAAGCGATGAGTTTGTCTTCACGTTTTCGTTTGAGATAATAATAGATAAAAAAAGCGATAATGATGATAATGAGAGCAAGAACAGCAAAAAGGTATTTTTTAAGTTCTAATGCCTTCTCTGCTTCAGCCAAAGCTGTTTTTTGACGTAAGACCTCAAGTTCTAACACCTTCTCTTTCTCTATCTTCTCTTTTTTAAGTGCATTTTCCAAAGCGATCTTTTCTAACTCTTTAGAGTTTTCAAGTTGTACTTTTTTAAGTTCACTTTCAAGCTTCAGCTGCTCAAGTTCTTGAGACTTCTCTATTTTAACTAAGGAGTTTTTATATTCAAGCTGTGTTGCCTCTGCCTCTTTTTGAGCCTTGAGCTTCATGTTTTCATCTTGCAACTTTTCAACTTTTTTGTCATTGAAAAGATCAAACTCGCAACCACTATAGAACAGTAACACCAAAACAAACAGTATATTTTTTATCATAAAGAGATTATACATTTTCTAAATTAACGAAACACATGACGCTCTATCGGTGGTTTATAATTAGGATCCTCACCTGCTACTGTCCAGAGCTCTTTTGATAAAGTAGAAATAGTGTCTCTAAAGTGGGTCTCCACCAGTTCTAACATCTCGATCTCTTCAAAGAACTCTTTGAGAAGCTCCAGTTCACCTATAAAGTCCTTGTCAACAGCCTCTGGCAGTTTCAAAGCACTCTGATGTTTTAGGTTAAGCAGGTACCACATAGAAAGAAACTCTATAGAAAAATGGTTCAATTCATACTTAGCATAGGACTCAAAATCTTCACAACTACTCTGCTCATAAAGTGCGATGATAAGTGATATCAGTGATCTAAGATGTACAAAGGGCACCATAGAAAAGAGCATACGCCCTGTCGATGCACCATCCGAGTGTTCCGCACCCAGATGTACCCGCGCTCCGCCCTCAGTGTCACCGAAATGGCTGGTTTTAAGACCAATTAGTCCAATGTCCGTATGGTGATGACGACCACACCCTTTGGCGCAGCCTGAAAATCCAATGTGGATTTGATGCTCTTCTATTTTGTCAAGTGGCAGATACTCGGTATCATCTTTAATACTCCACACAGCATAAGGACAGAGGTTGCCCGCACAGGTCAAAACCGTTGAGTTTTCCATCGTATGTTCAAAAGGCACTACCTTCTCTTTAAGTCCTAATAAGTAGATGTTTTGGTCGATCCCAAAACGAATCTCTGCACCACTTTCTAACGCAAAGTTCGCAATACCTAAGATCTCATCAGCTTTAAGTCTCGAAAAGTTGGTCTGATAGCGATAAGCGAAAGTACCATCTTTCAGCATCTCAAAACTCTCAAACTTCGCTTTTGCAAGGCACACTTTACCAGCAGTCTTAAATGCATGGCCATACGCTTCTTCGATATACGTTCTTAACTGTGGCATCCCTATCTCTTCTATAAGGTAAAAAAGTCTGGTCTTCGAACGGGAAAAACGAGACCCTCTTTTGTAAAAAGTCTCCAAAAAAGCTCTGTAGAAGTCAAAGACCTCTTCTTGTTTTAAAAAGATATCTGCACACTTCGCGACCTCAGAGTTCTTCCCACCCATATAGACATTAAAGCCTAACGCTTCATTCTTCTGAGCCAGAGCAAAATAGATGTCATTAGCAAAAAACGAGACCACATTTGCACTGTTTCCAGAGATACCAATACTGACACGACGTGGCAACATCCCGACATATTTAGGGTTTTGTATGATGTACTCTTGCATCTGTTCAATTAGCCCATAAACTTCCAACTCACTATGAACACCTCTTCCTTCATAAGGGTCAGTGACAATGTTACGAACATTGTCACCAAAACTCTGCCAGGTCGTCACACCAAGAGCATTAATGCGTTTATGAATGTCCAATATATCATCTGCTTCAATATCATGAAGTTGCATACCCCCTCTCACCGTTAAAATCACAGTAAGGTCATACTCAGACGCCACCTCAGCAATAGCCTTAAAATCATCTACTGAAATGCGTCCACCCGGCACACGGATACGCAAGGTAAACTCATCCTCAAGAAACTCCGTGTTAAAGATGCCATAATCTTGAAGATAATAACGTTCCCCCTCACTCAAACTCTCAAAGTCCAGTGTTTCGAACTCTGCATAGAAGTCATAGGGGCTCATCTGTGCTTTGTAGCGCTCTCGTTTGTTGAGTTTTGGTTCAGACATACGGCTTCCTTTTTATGTTTGGTATTTTACTTTTTGTGGGGGATGGGGGTGTTGATGTATATCAATGGAGTGGTTTTAATTTTTATGTTCTTTACGTTGTGGCTGTTATTTGTTTGTGAACGTCTTAGTAAATTTTAGCTGTGTTTGTTTAATTCTTTTTTATTTTGTCTTGTTTAATAATTTCCTTACAAACTTAAACAGTGGCGGGCTAAACTTTTTACGACTCGGCATTTAGTGCCTCCCTGCATTGCACTGTTGGTGCTGATCTCTCTGTCGCGTCAGAGATGAGAAGCGTTAAGTAAAAGCCAACTGCTTGGCTTTTATAGCTTCGGAAACAGAGTTGTTATGCGTAGCATCAACGTCGTAGACCTTATTGAGCAAAGCGAGTTTGGCATTTTTAACTAAAAAGCGTGTGAAGAGAGGGAAGTCGGTAGCTACCGACCCTGAAGCCCGCTAGAGTCAGTTTTTTTACGATACGGATTTAGTTCCGTCCTGTACGGCACTTTAGTGCTGTGTGTTTCTCTTTTTGCTGAGTCAAAAAAAGAAAGGGAAGCAAGACACAGAAAAATAAACATAGACCGTTACCTCTCTTTCAATATAACATTTCTATCTACGACAGTGAGAGATTATTGTTGTAGAAAAAAGATATTGAGAAAACCTTTTCCCGTTAGCTTCTATTATCACTTATTACGCTCTTGTTTTGGCTTAATTAACTATTTTGAAAAGATTCGTTATCAGACCCTTATTTCCAAAACCAATCAATCACCTTGGTAGATTGTCATATTCAAAGGTTTCTAGTAACCTTAACGTATTTAGATCAAATATAAATATTTTGTACTGGTTTGTAATTATTATCTGTGAACTGCTTACTAAGACATCTACTGAAACATCGCCAATCACATAATTTTCAAAAGATTCCTCTTTGGTTATATTCCAACTACTTGTAGTGACATCTTTTGTATATCTATACAAAGTATTGTTTCCGACAATTAGTATATTTTCATCATCAAGTATAGTAAAACCATCTACGGCATTATAATGGATACTAAAGTTTTCTATAGGTAT
>JALSUN010000104.1 GCA_027061425.1 Helicobacteraceae bacterium | reverse complement strand
CTGTGATGGAGTCAGTCGCACCAAGTGTCACCGGCTGGCCGTTGGCATCGACAAGCAACAATTTATGATCGAGTGTGGCTGCATCATCTTCTACTGCCGAGGCATTGCCTGTGAGTTGAACATAGACAGTATCTTCAGTCGTTGGAACTGGTTCATCTGTGATTGTACCAACACCTGTGTTGTCAGCTATCGTCGCATTACCGCTAGGATTACTCAAGGTGAGATTAAAGGTCTCACTCACCTCTGCCAAGTAATCATCTGTGATCGGCACAGTGATAGTTGTTGTTGTCTGACCAGCTGTTATCGTTGCTGTCCCAGAAACAGCACTATAATCAAGACTAGCTAGCGCGACATCATCACTTGTCGCATAATCAACAGTAACGTCAGCCTGAGCTGTACCTGTCATCGAAACTGTGAATGTCATCGTTCCGGCATTCTCATTAACCGTAACATCATCAACAGAGAGTGCGGGTGGGGTCTCATTATCAGTGATCGTAGTCGTTACAGCACTGTTAGCACTATCGACTACTAAGCTCTCATAGTTATCACCCGTCGTATTCGTGATCGCTACTTGATAATTCTCATCCCCTTCATAGTTCGTGTCATCGAAGTTATCGAGTGTAAAAGTTGCTGTAGTATCACCTGCTAAGATCGTTACCGTTTGAATATAACTAAAGGCAGGGTCGAAGTCTGCATTGTCAGTTGTGATATGACTGATCGTCACTTCTACCACTAAATCTTGTTCTGGTGCATGGTCTACTGTCAACGTATAACTTGCTGTAGCACCTTCAGCTACACTAGCATCGCCACTGATAGAGAGTATTGTATCATCACTATCATCGACGATTGTCGTTGTCACTACAGTTGTGTCATGCACTACATTCTCATAGTCAGTCGCATTAGAGTAGCTCTGATCATTTGCGATCGCTACACTAAATGTCTCACCATTGTCTGATGTGAAGTCATCTGTCGTCTGCACCGTAAAGGCTTGACCGATCGTCACACTTAATGGAGATGTTCCGTCATAGTCACCTGGCATTCCAGTTATAGGGTTAGTTGCTAAAGCTGTACCATCGCTCAATTCAACATTGACAGTTCCTGTCGCTGCAATACGTGCGCCACTTGGATCTTCTGCTACCACCATATAAGAAGCAGCACTCCCCTCTGTCACACTGTTCGCCAAACCGACTTCATTACCTAGAGCATCTAATGCGATCAGTTTCAAGGTCACATACTCATGTCCTGTCTCTGTACCATCATCAGCATCATCATATGGTGTCCCCGCTTTGGAGTCATCTTCGATCGTCACTGTCGCTGTGCCATTCGTCGATGAGATCACCGCATCTGGACTCGTCGTTGAAAGTGTCACATCAAAAGTCTCATTATTATCTGCGATGTAATCATCTGTCAGGTTCACCGTAATTGTTGTACTCGTTGTCCCTGCTGCGATCGTTGCCGATCCTCCGACCACTGCTGTATAGTCCTGTCCTGCTATCGCAGTATTATCACTTGTATCATACGTGAAGTCCATATCTCTCTGTGCCGTTCCACTCGCGGTGACTGTTAAAGTCGCAGTGCCATCTTCATTGATCGTAATGTCTGAGATACTTAGTTCTGGCTTCGTCTCGTTGTCTACGATCTCAGTCGTAACATTTTGAGTACCGATCGCCAGTTTCTCATACTGTCCGCCCGTGACATTGGAGATGTCTACGATATAAGTCTCACTGCCTTCATAAACAGTATCATCGAAGTTATCTATGGTAAAGTTTGCTGTTGTTGCACCTGCAAGAATCGTGACATTTTGAGTATAAAAGAGTGCCGGATCAAAGTCAGCGTTATCAGTTGTTATATGACTGATGGTCACTTCTACTACAAGATCGGTCTCCGGTGCATGGTCTACTGTAAGTGTATAGTTCGCTGTCGCGCCTTCGGCTACACTGGCATCACCACTGATGGAGAGTGTTGTCACATCTTCGCCACTTGGCTCTGCCGGACCATCTGTGATGGTTGTCGTCACTGCTGTTGTGTCATGGATAACATTTTCATAACTGTTAGCATCACTGTAACTCTGATCATTCGCGATCGCTACTGTAAATGTCTCACCGTTGTCTGAAGTAAAGTCATCCGTGGTCTGTACCGTAAACGCTGTTCCCAGGCTCACTGTTACCGGTGAAGTTCCATCATAATCACCAGGCATCCCCGTTATCGGGTTGGTAGCCAGGGCAGTACCATCGGAAAGTTCGACATTCACTGTGCCGGTCGCTGTTGTGATGATGTTACCGTCTGGGTCCACCAACACCACCATATAAGAGGAGGCTTCCCCTTCTACTACGGTGTTCGCCAGACCGACAGGTGCCCCTGAAGCATCCAAACCGACTAACTTTAGTGTCACATATTCATGGTCAGGTTCTGTACCATCATCACTGTCATCATATGGCGTACCCGCTTTGGAGTCATCTTCGATCGTTGCCGTACCTACCGGGTCCGCGCCGGCTGCGACATCGATACTCGCTGCCGTGTTGACATTGGAGAGGGTCACATCAAAGGTCTCGCCATTGTCAGCGATATAGTCATCCATAAGCGGCACGGTGATGGTAACACTCGAACTTCCTGCTGTAATGACAGCACTGCCGTTCGTCGCGGTATAGTCTGAACCCGCCGTAGCAGTTGTATCTGAGGTCGCATAGTCAAAAGTCACATCTCTGGCTGAACTGCCTGGATTGCCGCTGGCATCTTCGAGTCTTACAGTAAAACTCATGGTTCCGTCATCTTCGTTAACAACGGTGTCGTCAACGATCAGTACAGGGTCTGTTGTGCCGTGGATGGTCATCTCAAGAGTACCCGTGACGGCATCGCCATCATTGTCGGTAACAGTATAGGTCAAGTTTTCTGTCAGGGTATCGCCGTCGTTCAGGGCATTTACCACAGGGTTGTCATTGTCAAGAGTATAGACATAAGAGCCGTCAGCATCAATGACCAAGGTGCCGTATGTCCCTACAATGGTTTCGGCAGTAACCGGTCTGTCCGGTGTCACCGTGTCCGCACCGATGTTGTCCGCATTGTCACCACTACTTGCACCAATCGTACTGTAGACATTTCCTGTCACGGTATTAGGCATAGCATCTTCTGTGATCTCGTTGGCATCGTCTACTGTGGCAGGGACATCATCAACGATCGTGATCGCCAAAGTACCATTAGCCAAAGAGCCATTGACATCTACTACACTGACTGCAATATCATCTTCAAGTGTATTGTTTCCATCTGCTGTAGGATGGTCCAGATTATCATTGAGTTCATAGGTATAGGTCAAAGTCGTCAGAAAACCCGTTAGTTTGAAGTTGTAGTCTGTCAGGGTCAGTGTACCTTCCCCTGTATCTATACTCACATTATTACTCGCAAGATCTTCAAGTTGCGCCAGTGTCAAAGTTTTTCCACCGATAGTCACAGTACCCAGTACATCTTTAGCCTGTATCAGGATCTCTTTGTCCACGACCTTATCACTATCATCAGCCAAAGTACCATCAGAAAGTCCTGCTTCATAGACCGTTTGCGGAGGTATAACAATAAAAGCAGGGTCATCTTCCCCTATAACATTTATAATCAAAGTTGTTGTCGCCTTGTCGCCATCAGAGTCTATGATGGTGTAGGTAAAGACATCTTTGCCAACCTCACCATCTATCAGTGCTTGAGTCACTACAGAATTTTCATCCAGATCATATGTATAAGAGCCATCTGCATTTAAGACTAAAGTTCCGTAGGTACCTACCAGTGTACTACCCAAAGAGCCCTCTACATCTCCACCGACAGCACCGACAGCAACGCCGATAACCGGTGCATCACTGTTGTCATCGTCTCGTCTCAGGTCATCTGGGACATCACCATTTTCTCCAGCTGCAAAGACATTACCGTGGATTAGGGCCGTCGAGTCTTCATCTATAGAACGGGTGTCAGGGTTGGCGATAGGGTTAGTGTCTATTACCCTACTTCCATGTGTTATGTAGTCTGTCTGATCTTCTACAAACTCGGCATCCAGCAACTTTGCATTCACATCGACTTCTGGATTGGTAAGATCTAAAAAAGTATCAGTTGAAGTGGCCGTATCTATACGTTGTGCCGCATGGAGATTTTTAGGAGCCTCCTCAAAATCATCTGCCTTGCTATCAATCTCTTTGACAATATCATCTGCACTATTTTGAACAACAATCTCTACTCCATTATGAAAAGCGACAATAACTTCGCCCTCAAAAATAGGATCACCGAATTCTAAATGTCTCAGTACCCCCAGCTCGTTTTTAGCAAAGTATTCGCCATCTTTTCGCTCTAAATAACCGATAATCTTAGCCATGAGACACCTCCATTGATGTAGTCGCTTTAGTATTTATTATACTTAAAAGTAGTGTAGAAATTATGATAATTTTATTTACATGTTTCATTTAACGCTCCGTAAAGGTATACTGCTTGGATTTTAGTATGGGTTTTAAGATGTAATCTAAGACACTTTTTTTACCTGTGATGATGTCGACGTTCACCGTCATACCAGGGATGATTTTAAGTGGTTTTTTCTCATTTCCCAGATAATTCTTTTTGGTCTTGAGATGCACAGTATAGTAAACATTCTCTTTTTGATCTTTAATGGTGTCGGCACTGATATGAAATACTTCTGCCTCCAATCCGCCATAAATGGAAAAATCATAAGCTGTAAACTTAACCATCGCTTTTTGTCCAGGATAGATGAAGGCAATGTCGGAAGGTTTTACCTTGACCTCGACCCAGAGTGCTTCATCCGTAGGAACAATCTCTATAAGATCCTCACCTGGTTTAACTACACCACCCTCAGTAAAGATATAAAGCTTTTGTATGACCCCTTTTATAGGTGAACGTAACAAGGTTCTGTCAACTTGGTCTTTATAAGCTTCCATACTCTCTTTGAGACGCATCTTCTCTGCTACAGCTTCATTAAGCTCCTGTTTGGCCTTGTTTTTAAACTCACTTCTGGTCTGGTCTATCTTACTTGTCACTTCAGCAATAGCCGACTGTGTACGTGAGACAGAGACACGCGCCGTCTGATACTTCTCTGATATATCATTTTGCTCACGCTGAAGTTTCAAAAAGTCTACTCTTGACTTCACACCTTTTGCCACCATAGGTTCTGTCATCTTCACCTCTTTGGTCACATATTCAAGAGACTTTTTAAGGTGCTTAATATGTGAATAGGTCTCTTGCAACTCTGTACGTTTTTGGCTGAGTTGTTCATCAAGCACACTAACACTCGCGCGATAAGCATTTTTACGTCCAAGGTAGAGACTACGCTCATTAGCGATGAGCAGGGGCATCCTTGCAACGGTTGTTGCATTAACTTCAAAAGGAAGTCCTTCTGACTCTGCTTTAAGTCTGATGATTTTTGCCTCTAATTCTAAAGACTTTAAGGCACCAGAATCTTGTTGTGCTTCTGACTTGGAGTTGTCTATCTTCATCAGAGGTTGACCTTTTTCAACAAAGTCACCGGGCTTGACCATGATTTTCTGAACAATTCCACCTTCAAGGTTTTGTACCATCTGGTTGTTACCGCTGGGTACGATTTCTCCAGAGCCTCTTGCAATCTCATCGACTTCAGCGAAGTAGGCCCAAGTGATGAAAAGTACTACAGCCACCAACCAGATATAAAGTACTACACGAACATGTTTTGGAGACTGTGCCTTAACGGCAGCACTTAAGGAGTTCATATACTCATAATCTTCAGCAGAGAGTTTACGCTTCATCTGTGCCTCCTTGTAGAGACTTCAGTACGGCTTCTCTGTTACCGTCTAAGTAAACCTTGCCTTCATTCATGACAATGACACGTGGTGTAATCTCTAAAAGTCCCAACTTCTGGGTCACCAAAAGGACTGTTTTTTTACCATGGAAGGCTGTTTTAAGATGATTTAGAAGGTTTGCTTCACTGAGTTGGTCTAAGGCATTGGTGGGTTCATCTAAAAGCATCAGAGGTGCATCAGAGATCAGCGCTCTGGCGATCCCTATACTTTGGCGTTGTCCACCGGAGAGACCTTGTGAGCGCTCACCTATGGGCATGCCGTAACCTTGAGGATGACGACGGGCAAACTCATCCACCCCACTGATAACAGCCGCTTGAAGTAGCTTTTCATCACTCACGGTAGGGTTTCTATGTAAGATGTTCTCTTTAAGGGTTCCTCTAAAAAGAGAGATGTCTTGACTTACATAACCTATCTGCTCACGTAGCTGCGCCGGGTCTATCTGCGCGATGTCAATGTCATCTATGAGGATGGAACCTTCATCAGGATCGTAGAGTTTTAGGATGAGCTTCTCTATGGTGCTTTTACCCGAACCAATCCGCCCGATGATCCCCACGTGTTCTCCAGGGTTGATCACAAAAGAGACATCTACAAGTGCAGGATGTTCTGTATTAGGGTAGCTAAAGCTGACGTTACGAAACTCTATCTTGCCTTTAAGCTCTTTGCGCTGCAAAAAACGCTGACCGTCAGGACGTTCCAGCGGTTGAGAGATGATCTGATTGATAGTGTCATAAGCAGAACGTGCATCACTGTAGTTGGTGATGAGTGCAGCCACCTGCCCCATCGGTGCAACAGTGCGAGAGGCCAGGATGACGATCCCAATGAGACCTCCCATCGTCAGTTCTAATTTCTCGATCATAAAAACCCCGGCGATAACGATACCTACTGTGTTGACCTGCACCAAAAGTCCTGTTATGGTAGGAACCGAAGCAGACAACATACGCGACTTAAAACTCTTTTGGGCGATCTCACCAACACTCTCTTCAAAATGCCACTGTACATGACCACTCATAGTCTGTGTCTTAATAGTCTCAATATTTTGAAGGGTCTCTATAAGAATCCCATGTTTACGTGCAGAAGCCTCATGTGTAGACTCTATACTCTGCTTAAGTGGCTCTTTTATGATAAGCGCATAGATCAAGATAAGCACCATGATCACCATTGGGATAAAGACGATGTTACCACCGATATAGTAGATGACCAATAGAAAGATCACAGCAAAAGGGAGATCTATCAATGTTGCCATCGTGACATTGGTCAAAAAGGAGCGTACTGCCTCAAAATCTTTAATGTTGTTGGCAAAAGAGCCTATAGAGCTAGGGTGTACCGCCATCTTAAGGTCAAGTACTTTCTCAAAAATGATGGACGACATTACAACATCACTCTTTTTAGCCGCAATTTCTAACAGACGGGTACGGATATATTTTAAAAAACTATCAAGTACATATACCATCAATACCCCTATGGCAAAAACAGCCAAGGTTTCCATGGCATTGTTAGGGATGACTCTATCATAGACGTTCATAGTAAAAAGAGGTGAGGCAAGGACAAAGAGGTTGACCAGCAGTGAAGCAACAAGTACATCTCTATAGATCGGGGCAGAGAGTTTTATGGTGTCCCAAAACCAGTGTTTTGAGACCAATTGTTTTTTAGCAACGAGTTCATCATCACTGTCGCGCTCTTTTTTTAATAAAAAGGCGTACCCGAGATACGCTTTTTCCAGTTTTACAACTTCTACCCACTCTTCTAGCCCTTTTTCACCCTCAGGGTAGATGATACGCGCTTTCTCTCTGGTCTCATCAAAAGCTTCTAAGATACAGGCATTAGTATCAGCTAAGATCAAAATAAGAGGGAGGTGTAACTCTGAGATATGCCCTAAGTCACGTTCGACTAAGGTACTTTTAAAACCTGTTCGTTTGGCCGCACGACTAAAGGTAGTAGAGGTCTGGCTTAGGTTAAGTATATCAGGAATATTTGTGTTAGGAGCAACAGGAAGTCCCGCTTTCAAGGTCTCTAAAGAGATAGGACGATGATAGCGGTTGGTAAACAGCACTAAGGTAGAAAGTAGTATTTCGGCGTAAGGCTGTTTAACCATTGATTACTCCTAGTTAGCTTTATATCGTAATCTCGGTGCTTTTGGTCTCTTTTTAGGCACTGCAGGAACTGGTTTTAAAAAATAATGGGCTTGTATACGACGATTAAGCTTATCGATCGCCATTCTCTCCTCACGTGTCAACCTCACTTTTTTAGGTTTTTTATGCTTCTTTGTGCTATTGGTAGCTGAAGTTTCGGCTGTTGTATTATTTTCTAATGCTTTGATCTTCTCTTTGAGAGCCATCTCTCTACTCTTGACAGGTTCTGATTCACCTTTACCTTCAGCTTTAAGGCGCTTAGCATCTACTCCGTAAGAGATCAACATCTTCACAATAGTCTCAGCACGTCTTAGTGAAAGTTTCTCATTATAAGCAGCACTACCCTGCTCATCGGTATGTCCGACGATCATAGCATCGTAAGGTGGGTTCTTCTTCAAGAACTCAGCAAATGAACGTACCGATGAGTTGTCTTCACCATCTACCTCTGCGGAATCAAATTTAAAATTAATGTCCAATCTCAATGAACCAGAACAGCCATACTTGTCCACTGATAGTCCAGGATAAGTGTTAGGACAAGCATCATAAGGGTCAAGTACCCCATCATGATCACTGTCTGCTATAAGATAAAGTGTCACTTCAACACGGTTGTTCTTTTCACGACCCTCGCTCACACCCTCAGTATATAACTTATCCTTACCACCACGTCCCTCTACCAACATGATCTTACCAGAGACATTATGGTCTTTAAACCAGTCATAAACGATCTGACCACGCTTAATACTCAAGTTTTTATCGGCTTCTTCATCATTACCTTCATAAGTAGCTACATCTTGAAAAAACGAAACAAACCAATTCGTAGGAACACTTTTGTTAACATCTTTAGACTCCGCAGTATGACCCACAATACTTATGCGACTTCTTTTTATATCTGAAGCATTTATATCTTCCAATATTTCATTTAAAATACCACTGGCATTGCCTTCCATATCTTCATCATCAAAAAAGATAGGAGCATAATGCACCATACTGGTGAAATAGTTCTGTTTCAAGAATCTTGCCGTAACATTGGCCTCTGGATCAACAATAACACCACTTTCATTTTTATCACGAATTTTGACATTAAGTGTTTGAAGTGGAGTAACAGTGACTTCAGAAGCTTTTTGAAGCTTATAACTGTCATAGAGCTCTTCTGCCAACATAGAGGCAGTGAACAGAAAAAAGATGAGAAACAATTTCATTATATTTGTCCTTGAGTAGTATTACCGCTTGGAGTACTAGAGCTGTTAGTCTCATTAGTGTCATAATCAAAACCTTCTAACATTTTGTCCATGACATCAAGACTATCATCTCTGCGTACACAACCACTGTTCTCAACAGAGGCATTTTGTTCTGAATTAACACACAGATCAAGATCATCAACAATATGATCATCATCAACATCATTGCTGATAGGTAGAGAATCCACCACATCTTCTTCACCATTAGCACTTAGTCCAACACGTGCATAATAAGTATCCACATCACCCATGATCGCAGCGATGTTCAGTCCCATAGCATCTAAAATGCGGTACTTGGCATAGAGTAGCTTATAGTTGGCGTTAATGATCTGTGCATTAGATTTTGCCACATCATTTTGTGCCGCCAATAAGTCAAGCAAAGAACGTCTTCCAAGCTTAAACTCATCTGTATAGAGTGTCAGTGTACGCTCTGCATGTGTCATATAGTTTTCTAAGATAGGGATCTGCATCTGTGAGAAGTCATAAGAGCCCCAAGAGAGTTCCAAGCCTTCTATCACCTGACGACGAAGTTCTTGTTGACGTGACACTTCTTGGTTGATTTTAGAGATATTGTTTTGAACTTCTGCCCTGTCTGCACCACCACGATAAAGATTATAACGCAGTACAAGCATCCCTCTAAAGTACTCTTCATCATTGATACGTGTGTCTGCATCTTTATCATACTCATTGTAGTGTTCACTTAACTCCAGATCAAGGGTTGGATAGTAGTTCTTTTTTCTCTGTTTATAAAGGGACTGTGCCCCTTTGATGTTATAGCGACTGACTTGCAAAGAGGGATTATACTCTAAAGCATATCGTCCTGCTTGCCCAAGATCCGAAGGCATCGCAACATCAAGTTCTGGGACGCTCAACTCTTCTACCTCCACATTACGGCCTAAAATACGTTTAAAACCATAACGGGCATCTCTAAGATTGTTTTTTTGCAAAAGAAGATTAGACTCTGCTAAAGAGAGAGTCGTTTTAATCTTTTCGACTTCTGAAAGTGTCGTCAAACCACCTTCATAAAGTGTCTTCACCTTTTCATAGATCTTTTGGTTCTCTTCAAGGTTGTCTCGGGCATTGACCAACAGCTCGAATTGACGCAGTACTTCAAGATAAGCTTTCACCATCTTTATGGTGACATCGTTAGCCTTTTCAAGATAACTATAAGAGGCAGAAAGGGTACGCATCTTTTCATAATTCACCTTCTCTACCGTATTAAAACCTTCAAAAAGATTTTGACGTAAAATGATAGAATTTTCAAAAACATAGAACCCGGTACGATCTATGTTTTTATTATTAGTTGCGAGAACACCATCTTCCTCACGTCCAAATGAACTCTCAAGGTCAATAGTAGGAAAATACCCTGCATCAGCACT
>JALSUN010000103.1 GCA_027061425.1 Helicobacteraceae bacterium | reverse complement strand
AGCATGATCTTGGGTGAGAGGGCCAGTGCTCGGGCAAGGGCCACGCGCTGTTGTTCTCCTCCTGAGAGGGTGTCGATCTTTCTTGTTTCATAGCCCTGCAGTCCAACCATTGCCAACATCTCTTCTACTTTTTGCTGACGTGCTTTTCGCTGCATCTTCTGTATCTTCAGACCAAAGACTATGTTGCCTTCCACATCGAGGTGTGGCCAGAGGGCGAGGTCCTGAAAGAGCATCCCTACCCCTCTTTGGTGAGGTTCAACAAGCATCTTATCACCCTGCGACACCGTTTGCCCATCAAGAAAGATCTCACCACTTTGGGGCAGTATCAATCCGGCGATGAGACGCAGCAGTGTACTCTTGCCTGCTCCCGAAGGACCCAGTATGACGAGTCGTTCTTTGGGAGCTACCTGCAGGTCAAAGTTGTCAAACAGGGGTCGGTTTTCGACATGGTAGGAGATGTTTTTAAGTGCGATCATAAAGAGTTCCTTTTTTTAGACGATAGATCAGCAAAGAGAGTGGCAGCAGGACGAGCATCAGCATGATCAAACAGAGTGAGGCGATGTGTGCCGGTGCACCATTGGCCATCTGTGTCAAGATATAGACACTAAGAGTTGTCTCTCCCGGCGGAGCGACCAGCATCGTAATGGTGCTTTCTCGCAGGACGAAGATGAAACCGACACCCCAGGCGAGCAGCAGACTCTCTTTTACCATCGGCAGGATGATAAGAAAAAGCCGCTGAGACCACGACGCACCGCTAAGCTGGGCAGACTCTATAAATGAAGCCGGGATCTGTCTGAGGCTTAAAGCAGTGATCTCCGTCGTCAGCAGCAGGTACTTGACCAGATACCCTATGAGTATGATCACAGCAGTCGCATAGACGATGTTCGTCTCAGGGTGGTTCCAAAAGAGGATGAGCCCGATCCCGATCACGGTCGAAGAGAGCATGAACATCAACAGTACACTCTTCTCAAAGAGCGACCACAACCGTATGGTACGATAGACGATGATATAGGCGGACAAAAATCCAAAGAGCGTCAACAAGGTCGCACCCATGGCACCATAGATCAGGGTGTTACTTATGACGGGAAGTGTTTCTGACACTGCATGAGCAAAGCTTGAGAAAGTGCTTTGTATAACCAAGCCACTCAGAGGCAGACCGACAATGACTGTGATAAAGAACACTACACCAATAAACAGTACAGGGTACATCTTGCCCAGAGGTATCATCAACATCTTTTTGTGACTGCTGACACGGTAACGTGCTTTAGAGAGCACACCCTGCATCCCCCACAACACGGCAAAGACCATGATCACCAGCGGCATAACATAGACCGTGGCACTCTTGAAGTCATAAAAGGCGGAGAACTGGGTGAAACTCTCGATGACAAAGGTATCGTAGTGTAGAAACTGCGGTACAGAAAGCTCTGAGATACTCAGTATGAACACCAGTAAAAAGGAGAGTCCCAGCGAAGGTACCAGCAGAGGCAGTGTAATGCCCCGCAGTACACACCGCCAGTTACAGACCAACAAACCTGCCTCTTCGAGTCCGGCATCGACCTTCCTCAAAAAGAGTGCCGTAATAAAGAGCGGGATGGGAAGATAGACACTCAACAGAACAAAGGCACTCCCCCAAAAGCCAAAAAGAAGCTCACCAAGGAGACCTTCTCTGCCCAAAAGTGCATACCAACCGTACGCCAGTATGTAAGGCGGGATCAGAAGCGGAACAAGCAGCACCAGCAAAAAGAGATAACGCATATAAAGGTGTGTCTTGGTCAGCAGCAGTGCCAGAAGCAGTCCCCCTAGTGTTGCAGCAGAAGCGACCGTCAGGGCAAGCACCAAAGAGTTCACGGCATGTTTCCAAAACATCGCATCTTCCAGTAGCCTTGTGTAGCCTGAAACTGTAAACCCGCTACTGTCAAAAAAGGTAGTGCCCACCATATAGGCGATCGGACCCAGACCCAAAAGTGCCATAATGGCGATCACTCCATAAGAGAGTTGTTTTTCAGACATTACTTCTGAAGCCACGCTTTAAGCAGGGGCTGTATCTCCACCATCTTCTGCGCCACCTTGGCATAATCGACCTGCATTACCCTAAGTTCGTCCATTGGCTTCAGGTACGACGGCATTGCCACACTGGGATGCAGTGGTATCTGCGCACAGTCGGCAAAAGCAAGCTTCTTCTCGCTCTCGGCACTTAATAGATAATTTATAAGTTTTTTGGCCGCTTGCGGATGTGGCGCACCTTTGATCAGCATCACCGCATTGGGCACGACAAAAACACCCAGTTCGCCTGCGCCCTGATCGGGGTAGGAAAATGCCACAGCGTCACCCTCTTTAAGACGGCTCACCGCATCGTCACTGTCCACCAGAGCGAACAAGGCACTTTTGGAGGCGACAAAGTCGGCACTCTCACCGTTGCTTGTAGAGATCATGACATCGTTGGCTTTGAGTGCTTCCAAAAACTGCTCGGTCTTTTCACTGCCCCAGACACTGAAGAGTGCTGCCATCTGGCTCGTCGTCGTCCCAAAGAGTGGATTGGCAATCACCGTCTTGTCTTTGTATTCAGGCTTGGTGTAGTCCATGATCGAAGTCGGTTTATCTTTCATACCCTTTTGGACAATAAAAAGCCTGATACGGGCAGAAAAACCTGTCCAGTGGCTCGTTCTGCTTTTGAACACAGCGGGAATGTCTTTGGCCACAGGACTTTTGTAAGGCTCTAACAACCCTTTTTGACGCAATACTTCTGCACGAATAGGCTCGTTCGCCCAGTAGACATCGGCTTGAGGATTGTTCTTCTCGGCGATGAGACGGTTCATCACTCCAGTACTCTTGGACTCTTCAGTGTCATAGACCGCCCTGACCTTGATGCCGGTCTCTTTTTCAAAGTCCTTTAGCAACGGTTCGGAGAAGACCTGATCTTCCGAGACATAGACCGTCACCGTCTTTTGCGGTGTATTCGAGCTGCAGGCTGTAAAGAGAAATGCTGATACAAAAATAAAAAAGAGGTGATACATTCTAATCTCCATTGACGACAGTAAGGTCATCGAAGCTTGTCAGCGCATCAGCCTTGGTCCAGACCCCGACACCACC
>JALSUN010000102.1 GCA_027061425.1 Helicobacteraceae bacterium | reverse complement strand
GACTCCTCTATCATAGCCTTTACCTACCCGGGTTCTGACGAATATGTCATGATGGGTGCACATACGGATTCTCCCAACCTCAAGCTCAAACCTTCTCCCGTTATAGAAAAAAATGGATTGGTACAGTTGGGTGTTGAGCCTTATGGCGGCTTGTTACTGAACCCCTGGTTTGACCGTGACCTGAGTATTGCCGGTAAAGTTGTCTATGAGAACTTTCAGGGAGATGTTGAAGAGATGCTCATCGATGTTCAAAAGCCGATGGCTGTCATCCCTTCACTGGCGATCCACCTTGATGACAAGGCGAACAAAGATCGTACGATAAACAAGCAGACCGACATCATGCCCATCATCACCAGTGAGGAGTTTGACTTCGAGACCTGGATAGAGTGGGCACTCTCGAAAGAGGGTGTACGTGAGTGTAAAAAACTGCTCTCCCATGAACTCAGCCTTTATGACACGCAAAAAGCCAGTTTTGTTGGTTTGCATGATGACTTCATCGCTTCCGCACGTTTAGACAACCTTTTAAGCTGTTATGTCTCTCTCATTACGATCTGCTCAGTAGATACTTCTACGCCTTATGTGATGGTTTGTAGTGATCATGAAGAGGTGGGTAGTGAAAGTACTGCTGGTGCCGCTGGAAGCTTTTTAGAGAGTGTCCTGCGTCGTATGACACCTGACTTTGAAAGTTTTACACAACTCACCCGAAAGTCTCTGATGGTCTCTTGTGACAATGCGCATGCCATTCATCCAAATTACGCCAGCAAGCATGATGAAAACCATGCACCACTCATTAACAAAGGGGTCGTGGTCAAGGTCAACGCCAACCAGCGTTACGCATCAAACTCCAAAACCATCTCTCGCTTTATGATGGCGGCACAGAAGCAGGAACTTAGCCTGCAGGAGTTCGTTACCCGTTCCGACATGGGTTGCGGTTCGACCATCGGTCCTATCACTGCCACACGTTTGGGTATCGATACTTTGGATGTAGGTCTTCCGACATTTGCGATGCACTCTATTCGAGAGTTAGCAGGTAGCAAAGATGCCCATCAACTCTATAAAATACTACTTGGACTCTCTCTAAAGTAAAAAATTACACCTAAGTACTCAGATGCTTAGGTTCCATGCTCTTATTAAACATCAATAAAACACCCTGAATTATTAGTTATTATTAGAAAAAATTGTAAGGTCATTATATGTCTAAAAAACAACCATTAGAAGTTTCCGGTGCCAGTCTGCCTTTTGTGACATACACGCAAGATGGTGTAGAGTATATAGAGTTTGACGCTTCTGCTTGCCATCCGCCTGAGCCTATGGTCAACTTTATGAAGGGTTTTGAGGTTATAAAAGGCAGTGAGAAACGCTTGGTGATGATCAATGCACAAGAGCCTACACCGCTATATCCACGTATTGCAACTGATCTGACATGGGAAGTTGAAGTGTTAGAAAGTGGTGATATAAAGATAGTGTTTCAAAATAGATAGTTTTAGAAGAGGTCTAAAATTTCCGGGAGACTCCCGGAATAAGAGGTAAAAGAAGACAGCAAAGCGGTCTCATTAAACATTAATAATTCAACATTTAACATTCAAAAAGGGCAAAGCCCTTTTTGTTACTTCCATCCTTTTGTAACGATTTTAGTAGAGTTCTTGTAAGGATATTTCTTAACAAGAGCCTTCACAGAAAGTTTCTGATCACCAGAGCGCATGAAGTGAGCAAGTGTCACAGAAGCCCAGTAATCTTTTTCGTATTTGGTTCCAGCAAGTTGTACTGGGACACCTTTGTCGTTGACTGTGTGACAAGCAGCACATGTTACAGGACCTGCGTATTCACCATCTGGAGAGTACTGTAGGGCTTGTTCGTGTGTCGTCTGGTCAACTGAACGCTCGCCATCGAAACGGGTACTGTAAAGGCCGTGAGATGATTCGTGACATGTTTGACATGCCAGGTCTCCGTGTGCTTTAGAGTAACGGTAAAGTGACAGCTTGTTTGGCTGATCGATAGGGAAGTACTGTCCACCCTTACTCTCAACAAATGGTGCGATGTGACAGTCCGCACAGTGAGGCTCAGATGCACTTAACCACCAGTCATTACCACCAGAGGCTGCACCGTATGGTACTTCGCCACCAGTAGGATGGTTCCATGGTTTAAGGTCAAGACCTTTTTTGGCTACGTTTTTAACCAGTACAGGTGACTTGTGTTCTGTGTAGTACTTAAGTACCTCGTTATTACCATCTGTCTTAGGGTCAGCAAGGGAGTTAAAGTGTTTTGCATCCCCATTAGAAACAGCCTTGATGATCTCTTTAAGTGTTTTACCACGAACTGATTTACCCTCAAGTACATTTGGTGCACTCAAGTCATCTAATTCGTACATTTTCTGCGCCACTTTAGTATGACAGTTTGTACAGTAAAGACCACGCATCTCTTTGACTTTTTTACCTTTTTCATCTTTCATAGAGACTTCGTTAAGTTGGTACTTACCGTAATCATTTAAGAAGAAAGGAGGTTTGGCTTCTGGGTTAGAGTGTGCATCACGACGTACGTAACAACCACCACCACTGAGACGGATATCACCTTTAGAGAAACGACCTTCACCATAACGGTCAGTGACACGGAATGGGTTGGTGTCATCGTTCATCTTAGGATCTTGGAAGTGAGTAGGGTGACATGATTGACATGCCTGTGAACGCTTTCCGCCATCAGGCATAGGTACCATAGCTAAGTGAAAACCGTGGATTGCTTCTGAAAGAGGCATGGCTTTAACCGTTTTATACCCTGTTGCACCTGGACGTGGTTCTTGTAAGTTACCAGAGACGTTGTCACCATGACAGTCCGCACAGTTTATCTCACCTGTTTTACCTAAACGTGAAGATGACGCTTTGTCATTGTAGTTAGATAAAAATGTGGTGCCGTGGTGTGCATCATGAAGAGAAAGAATGTTGATAGAAGCTTCACTCAGACGTGCCATATACTCTGACTCATCTGGGTAAGTTTTCCAGTATGCATACTCTTTATCACTCTGCTTTAGACCTTCTGCACGTGCCATTTCCGCTGCTTTACCAGAACGAGAGTGACAAGCGTAACAGTTAGGGATGTC
>JALSUN010000101.1 GCA_027061425.1 Helicobacteraceae bacterium | reverse complement strand
AAAAGGCACTTGAACTTGGAGAGAAGAAGATTACAACTACGCTCCTTGTCTCTCCACTCAAGTCTCAAGAGCAACTCAAACGTGTGGGGGATGCTTTTTACGAAAAAAATGGGGTAGAGTTTGTTGCTGTAGATTATCGTGCTGATGGTGGTACGCAAGATCAAAGTCGTGTCACTAAAGAGGAACAACTTTACCGTCAGGACTATTGTGGCTGTATCTTTGGTCTGACCATGCAACGCGACCAACAGGACAAACTGATGGATGAGATGTTCTCACCTATTAATAACAACATTCTCCCAGCCTCTATAGAAGAGCGTTTAGAGATGTACAAACAGAGAATGGAGCTCGAAGATAGAGATGTTCCTTACAAAATTATCCGTCAAAAGTTTCTCAACTACCGCCAGTACTCCTGTAAACTGCTTAAAGGCAAGACTCAAGTCATACCGGCCCATGCGCTAGCTTACTCTCTATTGCCTCGTAAACGGGCACAAGGCAAGGTAGAGTACACCATAGACAATGTGTACTATATGAACCGCGAAGAGGTGCTCTTTATCACCTTAGATCACTATAACGCTTTAGCGAAGAGTAATTATAAAACACTTACTGAGCTTATTTTCCATACACCCTCTTTTGAGACTGAGTTAGTGATCAGACAGAAGCTTACGGAGCAGACTTACAACCTCTCTCCTATCATAGTCGTTGAGCAAATCATAGAGGGTAAACTCACCTTACAACTTGATGCTGTGACTTATGAGGACACCAATGAGAAGCTTGTTAAACTGTAATTTTCACTCTGAACTTCCATTTTATACTCTATAATTAAGTAGCAATAAGCTTCGTTTAAACTTTTATAAGTTATTATTATTTTGATGAAAAAATTAATATTTGTATCCACCTTATTAGCATCAGCTCTTTTTGCACAATCTTCTAAAGTCTCTGACTTTGATCTTGATTCGCAAGTTAAAGAGATCTCTAACGAACTGGGTTATGGAAAGAAGAGTAAATATTCTCTACTTTTTGCCAAACACAGCTTTACACTTCCCAGTGATGATGTACACTTTTACTATGGCGCGAAAATGGGCTTTGTAAGTGAAGAATATGCCACTGACAATGGTTTTGGACTACCGCTTAACAAGATAGGTGCCTACTATGCTGCAGCTGTTGGAATAGAGTGTGATTTAGGTGAGAAGGCTGTCCTTCTTGCTGAAGGTGTACGTGCAGAAGATCAGGCACTACAAGTCGTTGACAACCAACTTCAAGTAACTTACACTTATAACTACTAAGGCTTAAGAGCTTTACTCTTCATCTTCATCAATTTTTTCTATTTTCTTCATTGCCGCTGTCAACTCTTTAATGTTGTAAACACCATCTAAGCGTTTTAGTAAAACACCTTTAGCATTTAAAAAATATAGTGTCGGTGTCCCACGGTAAGTGAGCCCATGCAGGTCATCATCATGTATGTCAAGGTTTAATGGGATGTATTCGTTTGAGATTTTTTCTGAAAGTACATCATCTTCAAAAACTATGTTTTCAAGATAGTAGCAAGCGTTACAGTTGGCTTGTGTCAAGATGATAAGAACACCTTTGTCTTGATCTTTAGCCTCTGAAAATGCGCGCTGATAACTGGTACTCCACTCTAAGTCTGCCCATAAAGAGGTCAGTATCAGTGAAAAGAGTAAAAGAACTTTTAACATTAACTCTAAAACTTGTTAAGGTGTGCTAAAAACTTCTCTGGTGGTTGATAGCCAATGATACGTGCTTTCTTGATCTCTTTTGTATCTTTAAAGAAAAGAATACCGGGAGGACCCATAAGTTCAAAACGTTTGCTCAAGGCTTTTTCATCTGGTGTCTGGTCTGTCACGTCTGCTTGAACCAGAACGAAGTCACCCATCTTTTTTGCTACTGCTGCATCAGAAAATGTGATGTGTTCCATCTCTTTACAAGAGCTACACCATTTGGCTGCAAAGTCTAGCATCACCACCTTATCTCGGTTTGCCTCTAAGATAGTATCCAATTCTTTAGAAGAGTGTATCACTTTAAATTGTGCTTTTTTTGCTGTAACTGCACTGTTTTGGAGAACTGTTGATCCTTTAGTAAACTGATCTAATGGTGTCAGCATAGAGGTTGAGCCACTTAAAGCTCCCGTAAACAGAAGTGCACCGTAGATCATCAGTAGTACAGCGATACCTTTGACTAAGGCATTCCAACTGCGTTTTCCAACTTCTAATGGTTCCAATGCGCCCATGTAGACTGCTGAGAACATAAAGTAAACTGCCCATAGCAACATACTGGCGACATCTGGGATAATACGTCCTAACATCCAGATCGCGATGGCCAGCATAATTGCACCAAAGACATGGGTTAAGGTGTCCATCCAACCACCCGGACGTGGCATGAACTTACCTGCACCTGCACCAATAAGAAGTAGTGGTAAGCCCATACCAATACTCATAATAAAGAGTGCAGCACCGCCAAGAAGCGCATTACCTGTCTGACCGATGTAGATCAGTGCACCTGCAAGACCTGGAGCAACACATGGTCCTACAATAAGGGCTGATAAGAAACCCATTACAGCGACGCCCACAAAACCACCCTTGGCACTTGCATTGTCTGAAGCTGAAGAGAGTTTTGTCTGCCACGAAGAAGGAAGACCGATCTCATAAAAACCAAACATTGACAAGGCTAAAGCAACAAAGACTAAAGAGAACCCACCTATGGCCCAAGGGTTTTGTAACATGACCTGTAAGTTTTCACCAAAAACACCTGCCAATACCCCTGCTATAGAGTAAGCAAATGCCATGGCAAGGACATAGACCAAGGAGAGCATAAAGCCACGTTTAGCACTGATATCTTCGCCCTGAGAGACGATGATAGATGAAAGGATAGGAATCATCGGGAAGATACAAGGGGTAAGAGAGAGTACCACACCTATACCAAAGAAAATCGCTAAGATAGAGAGGATAGAACCACCTTTAAGTGTGGCAACAATGTCATCCGTTTCAGAAGCCCCAAACGCCTCTGCGTCTGATGAACGTTCTTCAACCATAGATTCTTCAGTATCAACAGCAGTCCGTTCTACATCTTTTACCATCTTTTCTGTGACTAAAGGTAAATTGGCTGTGTCTATACTAAAGGTAAACTCTTTGGTACTTGGCTCATAACAGAGCCCCTCTTCAGAACACCCTTGATAGTGCATCACTAAAACAACATCTTCTGCACCCGAGACCTCTGGTGATTTAGAGAAATTTATTTCTGTTTTAATATCTTCCATATAGACCATGTCACCATCATGGTCTTGCGCCTTGTTACTTGTCTTGGTACCTGAAAGCTGTAATTTACTACTGTCTTTGAGTGTAAACTTATACTGCTCTTGATAGACATAGATCTTCTCACCTAAATGCATTGTTGCTTCAACACTATTACCATTTATAAGACGTGCGGAAGGTTGAAATGCTTGATCAGGCATCAAAAATTTACTCTGTGCAAATAGAGAGAATGCAAGAAGTAGTAAAACAATAATTTTTTTCATAAAAATCCTTTGTATTTGAAATTTTGCCAAAATATTATTAACCAATGGATGACAAATGATAGCGCTATTGTAATCACTTTTTATTATATTGTCTGTAACTTTTGACACAGACACCCTATGTTTCATCTAACCTTCGTCCTAATCATGCAGATAGGTAACAACTCCTAATCCGCCCAGGCATTGGCTAAAAATGCCATGCTGACAAAGGGTTGCAACATAGATGAGATAAGTTGAAAAGGTGGTGAAAGTTCATCATATGCAACTTTACGACCTTTTGAATCTCATGGTTGTACATAAACGATATCGTTAGGTTTAAGGTAGAGACTTGAAAGTTTCATATGTGACATCTGCGTCAAATCTATGGTTCGTACTTCAGGGTTTCTCAAATCCCCTCTCAATATCAAGATGCCTCTACGCTCTGCATAATCAGTCAAATCACCAGATCGCGCCAAGGCTTCGATAAGGTTCATCGTACCATTAGTGACGGGCACTACTCCAGGATTTTGTACTTCGCCTAAGATAATAAGTCTTTGGTTCATAATGTCAACTGTAACATAAGAATTGCGCAGGTATTGACTATATGACTTCATTAGTTTTCTAGCGGCTTCATCTTCTGTAAGCCCTATTACCTTTATATTTCCTGTTAAAGGCAGACGTATCGTACCTTCCTTTGTCACTAATAGACCTTGGCTCTCTCTCTTACCTTGCGTGTTGAGCATAGTGTTCATCTCTCCACTACCACTTAGCTGGTTATAAACCATAATGCCTAAACGATCATTTGGCTGCACACGGTTTTCAAAAGTCATCTCACCCGTATAAACAGACGCGTTAACATCTGTAGGTAACATACTACGGTTTTCATCTTGAAAAAGTGTGTACTCTTTCATACTACAACCTGTCAATAATGTTAATACAAAGAGAGTTGACACTAAAATTTTATACATTTTATCTTTTCGTTATGTTTTGACTATTATATAATGCGAAAGTTACAGTGAGTTGAACCTACTCTTTATTAAAATCTGCATTGATATAAATCCATACTAAGCCAGATGTGATATTATTGCTTTTACCAAACTATAAAGATGCATCATGAAAAAACTTCTCTACGTACTCCTACTCATTGTAATAACTGTTGGTAGCTATTTTGCTTACATTAACCTTTCCAAGATCTATCCATTTTACACACAGTTAACACAAGATCATGTGGGTGTTGCAGTTGATTTGCAGAACCCAGCACAAAAGCAGGCCCATTATGTAGGTGCCGCCAAATGTCAAGAGTGTCATCAAGAGAAGCACAGCGCTTGGTCTCACTCACAGCACCCTAAAATGATCCAAGACATTAAAAAAGATCCGGGTGTTGTGGTAGCAGACTTCTCAAAACTGCCAGCAGATGCCAACTTTATGCTTAAAGATGCTGTCTATACTGTTGGTGGGAAGTTTAAACAACGATTTATGATGCGCAAAGATCTTAATGGGACTGAAGATTATGTCTTAGGAAACTACCAGTGGAATGTACAGACACAAAAGTGGCAACACTTTAAACCTTGGAAGTACTGGTACAAAACGGCCTACCCTCATGACAATGAAAAACTACCGACTTCCCGTGCTTGTGATGGTTGTCACTTCACCGGGTACATGTCCACACAAAAACGTGTAGACACAGGAATCTCTTGTGAAGCCTGTCATGGTCCAGCCTCTGAGCATGTTAAAGACCCTAAGTCTCTTCTCTATAAAGCCTCACTAAGTGACCCTGTACGTCAAAATGAGGTCTGTCTTCAGTGTCATATGCGTAATCGCGACAAACGTTTAGAAAAGGTCGATATGGCTGAGATCTATGGAGATGCTAGAGACTATCCTATGGGGTATGAAGCTGGAAAACCACTCAGTGAGTACAAGATGGTGGCCCCTTTTGTGATGGGACATGAGACCAAAGAGTTTTATGCCAATGGTATGGGTAAAAAGAACCGTACCCAGGGTAATGAGTTTGTACACTCTATGAAAGGTAAACACGGCATCACCTGCATCAACTGTCATAATCCGCACACCCTTGAGCCTACTGCGCAGAAAAATAGTGGTAATGCACTCTGTATGAAGTGTCATAGCTTTGGTTCACCTATCGGGCCCCATCAAGAAGACCTAGAGAAGCACACCCACCATAAAGCCAACTCTAAAGGTTCTCTGTGTGTGGAGTGCCACATGCCAAAAGTAGGACGCCATACCGGAAAGTCTCCTCTAACAGTACGTACCCATATGTTTGGATTTACGACACCAGACCAGACGACCAACTACAACATGCCGCCAGAGACCAATGCCTGTTTTGCCTGTCATAAAAAAGATAGAGATATGCATACGCTTCAAGATGATTTAGAAAAGTGGGGAATGGTAAGTTGGGACAAACGCTAAGGCGTCTGTTTGAAAATCATCTCTAGCAATAATTATATTTTTAGAGATTTTATAATGTATTATTTTTTACTATTGAGATCTTCATAGAGTTCTACTTCTATACGTCTATTTTGTTGACGGCCTTCATCCGTATCGTTACTCGCTATAGGCTCTGCTTCACCACGACCTATAGCTTCTAAACGGCTGAAATTTATCCCTTTTCTGTTGAAAATCTTCAAGACTTCAGCTGCACGTTCTTCTGAAAGTTTGAGGTTGTAAGCAGTACCACCTATGTTATCTGTATGACCGATAATACGTACATTATACTCAGGATGTTCACTTAAAAAACCAACAGCTTTTTCAAGTACCAACATAGATTTAGGCGTAATACTGTTTACACGTGGTGCATAGTAGAGGTTAAAAGAGAAAAAGTCTGCACAACCATCAGCTTTGACTTTGGCATGGGCCATAGAGTTTGGACAAGCATCTTCATAATCTTTAACACCATCTTGATCGCGGTCTAGGGCGCAACCTTCTTCATCTATCTCAACACCAACAGGTGTCTCTGTACAGCGATCTTTGGAATCAGGGATCCCATCATGATCACTGTCAGGAGCCATGCTCTCTATATAGGTTGGTACCAAAAGACTCTCTGAACCCTCTTGTGCTTTAAACTGTACTTGAGGTGAGGTACTTACATGTTTTGGTTTGGGTGCTTCTTCTTGTGAGGAAGAGCATCCTAACAAAAGAAGAGAAGCAATAACACTAAGACTCAATCGCCCAAGCATTAACAGTCTCCAGTTTTCAGACAACGCAGTGCACTCTCGACATCATCTTGACGCATCAATGATTCACCCACCAAAAAGGCATCAACACCCGCTTTGTTTAAGTCCTCTAACTGTCCATGTTCATAGATACCACTCTCAGCTACAATGACTTTACCATTAGGGATCAATGGAATAAGCTCATAAGAGAGGTTCATGTTCATCTCAAAAGTCTTAAGGTTTCTATGGTTGATACCGATGATGTCAGCACCTGCATAGATCGCCTTGGTCAAGTCTGCTTTATCATGAACTTCGACTAAGGCTTCCATACCCAGGTGTCGTGCGTAGTTAAGCAGATCTTTAAGCTCTTTACGAGAGAGTGCTGTCGCAATCAAAAGCACAAAGTCTGCCCCATATACCAATGCTTCAAGAAGTTGATATTCAGAGACGATAAAGTCTTTTCTTAACAGTGGGATACCCACATAACGACGAAGTCCTGCTAAGTACTCTATGTCCCCTTGAAAGTAGTGGGGCTCTGTTAAAACAGAGATAGCACTAGCACCTCCTCTTTCATACCCCTGACCTATAGCTAGAGGATCAAAGTCTTCGCGTATCACACCCTTGGATGGACTTGCTTTTTTAACTTCTGTGATGATGCGGTACTTGTCTTCTTCTGTTGATTTCAAGTAAGGCATAACATCGCGAGGTACCCTTGCATTATAAGCTAATGAACGTCCTAGCCACTCCATCGGAAACTCTTTTTCTCTTCTTGCAAGATCTTCTTTTGTCTTTTCTATTATTTCATCTAAAATCATAATCTACTTTTTTCCTTTCAAACAGCTATTGATAGCTTTTATATGTTCTTTGACTTCAGGGTCTTTAGCCCCTAACTTTTCTACTACTTTATCCATCAATTCAGAGGCTTTGTGACACTGACCTTCTTTATAATACCCCCATGCGAGAGAGTCTATAAAGTAAGCAGACTCTGGTTCGAGTGCTAAAGCTCTTTTGATATACTCCATACCTTTAGCAACATCACGATCATAATTTATTAAACAGTACCCCAAATAGTTTAAGAAGTACCCTTCCTCTTTGACTTGTACCACCTTTGTGAGATCACTAATCACCATGTCTAAAAACTTTTTGTCATTACGATTCTTTTGCGCTTCATACATCAAGATGGCTTTTTGACCAAGGTACTCCAGGTCACCCTTCTCTTTATACAGTTTCGCAGCAAGGGCAATTGCTTTTTTGTAATTTTTATCACTGGTATAGAGCTGTAGAAGGAGCTCATCGTTTTGACCACTCTCTTCTAAAAACTTCTCTAGTTCCTGCTTTTTATGTGTATTCCAATAGAGCTGTATGAGCACATTGGCATGTTCTTTGGTCGGTTCTAGCTTGTAAAGATGAGGATAAACTTCTAAAAGTCCTTTTTCATCTTTTTGATTGGCATAAAAAGCAGCCAGACGTTTGGTAATAGCCAAAGAGTACCCAAAATTTTCAACATGTTTTTGCAGACGTCCTATTGCTTCGTAAGGACTGTTCATATTAACATAAATAATAACTGCAATCTTATCTAAAAGATTTTCAGAGTAATTAATAGCATAGCCTTTCTCTAAAGTGGCTAAAGCATCAATATATTTCTTTTGTATGCGGTAGACTTCAGCTAACAGCGCATAGTGTTGTTCTGTTGGCTCTTTTTCTATCAGTGATTTTGCCTCTGATTCAGCTTTAACAAAAGCACGTTGACTCAGATAAGCCACTACAAGATAGCGCTGCTCTTTTTCGCTAAGAGTCTCACCTTGTTCTCTTTTAGCAGTCAACCTTAGTATCAAATCTTTATAATAATGCCCCTGCATCAGGCCATCCATCGCCATATCTTCATAAACCTTGTCTTGAGTGCGTTTATATAAAAGATCATAGTAAGAGACCGCTTCGCCCACCTTACCTCTGTTTTGTGCGTCTAATGCAAAAAGGATCAATGTATTTTCATCTACATATAGAGGCTCTTTTTCTTGTCTCTTTGGCACTTCTGGAGGGGTACTTGTAGTAGCACACCCACTAAGTAGTGCCAACATAGACAATGTTATGAGACCTGTTTTAAACATCAATAACTCCTGGACACTCATTTTTTAGTTCTTGTAGATTGTTTTTAAAGTAGTCCCAAAAAGGAAAGGTTCTACACTGTAAAGGTCTTGCGTCGTAAACACCGCACCCTCCTATTTTTCTATCATAAAAGATACAGTCATTAGAAAGACCGACAACTTTCTCTTTTAGAGAAAACTTATAGCCTTTCTTGATGAGATAGGTGACTCTAAAGAGCGCCTCATCCATCTTTAAAAGCATCGCAAGTTTTTCTATCTCCTGTTGGGTTACAAAGATATTGCCACTCTCTCCCGTACAGCATCGCCCTTCACAGGTATCACAAGCAGTCGCTTCAAAGGCAAAATTAAAACCCTCTTGAGTAATTAGATTTGACATCGTAATGTATGTGTCCTTGCTTTGGTGTATATAGCTGCAGCTTCAGGTGAATAAGACTCACCTTCAAAGGCGAAAAACGGAGGCCATACCTTCATCAATGACTTAGAGTTTTTTCGTGCATGTATCAGCACTATTGAGGCTTTTCTATCACGCTTTGAGTGGACGAATTGTACATCAACAACTCTTAATTTTGCGTTCTCTATAGCTGCACAGAGCAGTGAAAATTGTTGGGCATCGTAACAGAAGATAAAATGGCCTTGAGAACGTAGAAGCGCAGCAGCTTTGGAGATGAATTTTTCTAAGGGAAGGTGGACATTATAACGCGCAGTATGCACCATCTTATCGCTGCTTCTTGATGCCCCTTCATGATAAAAAGGAGGGTTAGAGACAATGTAGTCAAAACCTTTTTCATCTTTGTAGTCTAAAAAGTCACACTGATGCAGGGTGTAAGGGATCTGGTTGACTTCAGCATTTTTCTGTGCGAGGAAAGTAAAGACATCTTGCTTCTCTACCGCACTGAGTTCTACTTTAGGGTTATCTCTCGCCACAAGTAAGCCCACCACTCCACTTCCAGCGCCCACATCAAGCATCCGTCCACGAGGTTTAAAAGAGGAGATAAAGTTATATAAAAAAAGAGAATCGCTGTTATAGCGGTACCCACTGTCAGGTTGATAAAACAGCATTAATTCTCCTTTAGTTATAATATTGCATAAGATTATATTAGTAACTACATATCTTTCATTTAGTTGCTAAATTATACCTACCTAGAGTGAATAAAAGGCATTTTAATGATTATTATCCCCGCGAGAATGGCCTCAACCCGTTTTCCTAACAAAGTACTTGCAGACATTGGTGGACTCCCTATGGTTGTTCGTACCGCCCAGCAGGTGATGCATCTTGATGATGTGGTCATCGCTGCTGATGATGAAAAGATTATAGAAGTCTGCAAAGCTTATGGGATCAAAGCCATGATGACCTCGACTACACATAAAAGTGGGACAGACCGCATCAATGAATGTGCCCAGCTTTTAGAGATAGCTGATGATGAACTCGTCATTAACATTCAAGCTGATGAGCCTTTTATCGAGCCTGATGTTCTGAGTGCACTCATCACCCGTCTTAACGCTATTAAAGCACAAGATGATGACTTCATAATGGGCAGTTGCTATAACGCCATCAACGCTGAAGCGGCAGAAGACCCTAATCTTGTTAAAGTGGTTATGGATGCTGATCATAACGCCATCTACTTCTCTCGCTCACAGATCCCTTACAACCGCAGTGGTTCCGCTACTTACTTTGGTCATATAGGAATTTATGGATTTACCAAAAAGAGTTTACAAGAGTTCTGTAACCTTGATGATGCCCCTATAGAAGATATAGAGAAACTCGAACAGTTACGTGCCATCTACCATGGTAAAAACATCTCTATGGTTAAAGTTTCCAGTACTGGTTTTGGTATTGATACTCCGGAAGATCTTGCCCGTGCAAAAGAGATCTTTTTAAAAGAGGTCTAAATGCGTTACTCTTTTTTAGTTTTTTCTCTTTTTA
>JALSUN010000100.1 GCA_027061425.1 Helicobacteraceae bacterium | reverse complement strand
GACATGCACCACTGCTCTTGATGAAAAAGCAGATGGAAGATCTTGAAGCCTTAGGTCTGAGTACTTATGAAAAGATACAGGTCGATAACACTATAGTACGACTGATTGCTTCTATGGGGCAGGCTGAACGCATTAAAAATACGGTCTTTCCTACAGAATATCAATACTATCTCCACCTCACTATCTACCTCTTTTTGGGGTTTATCTCTATCTCTCTTGCAAACCTTGGGCATGATTGGGAGATTGCGCTTATTATTGTCATCGCTGCACCATTTTTTCTTTTAGAAAAGGCAGCAGAACACCTGCAGGATCCTTTTGAAAATCGTCCAACTGATATTCCGATAACGGCTATCTCGAGAAATATTGAGATAAATATATTAAATCTTATAGAAGCAAAACCTGTTCCTGAAACTATTGTGGCAAATGATTATTATCTGAATTAAGTATAGGCCAAAGGCCTTATCTTTAAAAATAACAAAATTATCTGAGGTCTAGCCATAAGAGAGTTTTTGGCATCCAAGATATTTGAATATATAGAGACGCCCTTAAGCTAAATCTCACCAACAAATTTGAAAAAAGGTATAATACTGAGATTTCTAAAAGTGAGGCTTTTACTAACTTAGGATGTGTCCAGTTTAGGGACTACTCTGAAATAGTGAAACACTTAAGCCTCAAAGCAGCTAAGGAATAGACCTGATGGATACGCCGACAAACAATTCAAAGATACTCTTAGCACTCAACAAGCCTAAGGGTTACCTCGTAACACGATCTGACGATCTTGGGCGAAAGACCGTTTATGATCTACTGCCGCAGTGGGCTTTTGATGAGGGTTGGATGCCGGTTGGACGTCTTGACTTGGAGTCCAAGGGACTTTTATTATTTACAACAGATGGTAAAACAGGGCATGTTCTGACCAAGCCTGGCAACTGCGTCAAGATCTACGAAATTTGGGTGAGAGGTCATGTCACGCAAGAACATATAGAACAGGCTCTAAAGGGCGTCCAGAGTAGGGATGACCTACTCAAAGCACTCGTCGTTGAGAAGATAGGCATGGGTGGCGCAAAAACAAGACTGAGAATACAGATCAACGAGGGCAAAAACCGCCATATACGCAGACTGTTTGGGGCACTTAAAGATAACAAGTTTGGGACACCTTTAAAAGTCCTAGATTTAAAAAGAGTCAGTATAGGAAGTTTGAAACTCAACATACAAAGTTCTGAGTGGCGTTTCCTTTCATTAGAAGAAGAAAAAATGCTACTTCAACATCTTAAAGGATAACCATAAATGACGCAAGAGATAGACGTAACTGTAAAACCAAGATTTATTCAAGCCTATAAAGATGGATATCCCCTTATCTTAAGAGAATCCATAGAGAGCTGGGATAAGGTGACTGAAGAAGGCACCGTGATCAATCTTTTTGATGAAAAGGGAAAGTTTATCATTAAAGCTTATCATGGTGTGCAGAACAAAGGCTACGGATGGGCCCTGTCTAGCAATAAAAATGAGGTTATAAACCAAGACTACTTTAGTCAAAAGATTAAGTCTTCTGTAGCCTATAGAAATGACTTTTACGCTGATGAGCGTACCACGGCGTTTAGAGTTCTTAACGGTGAAGGTGATGGTTTAGGTGGATTGACTATAGATTATTTTGATGGTTATTACCTGCTGACATGGTACAGTCTCGGCATCTATGAATTTAAGTCAGATATATTGGAAGCCTTGAAAAGTGTTGTTGAGTGTAAAGGTATTTATCAGAAAAAACGCTTTGACTCAAAAGGAAAATATCTTGATGATGAAGATGATTTCATCTGTGGAGAGAGAGCTGAAGCCCCTATTTTAGTCAAAGAAAATGGTGTTAATTTTGCCATCTATTTAGATGATGGTGCTATGGTTGGTGTGTTTTTAGACCAAAGAGATGTCAGAAAAGCCATTAGAGATAAGTACGCTAAAGGAAAAACTGTTTTAAATACTTTTTCTTATACGGGCGCCTTTTCGGTGGCAGCCGCACTTGGGGGTGCTACCAGAACCACAAGTGTGGACTTGGCTAAACGTAGTCTTAAAAAAACTTCGGAGCAATTTGAGGTCAACAACATTGACCTTGACAACCAAGATATTATAGTTGAAGATGTATTTAACTATTTTAAGTTTGCTGTAAAGAAAAAACTTTTATTTGACTTAGTTGTTTTAGATCCACCCAGTTTTGCCAGATCTAAAAAACGTACATTCAGTGCTTCAAAAGATTATGTAAATCTCCTAAAAGAAGCGATACAAATTACAAACAGAGGTGGAATTATTGTCGCTTCAACCAACTCTGCAAACTTTAATATGATGACTTTTGGCGATTTTATTCGTAAGGCCTTCAAAGAGTTAAATGTAAAGTATGAAATAAAAGAGAGATTCTCTTTGCCAAAAGATTTTAGGGTTTTAGATGCATTTAAAGAGGGTAACTATCTTAAAGTGGTGTTTATCAAGAAAGTTAAATAGGGTTGCTTTTATTGGAGTTATTCTAACGGCGATCCACGTAAGAAAATGACTCAGCTGCAGCTATGAAAAATGGGGAAAAGCTTCTTTATCTAAAATATCCTACAACAATTCCTTATCAAAACTAAATACTAGACCCCATTTAAATCTTGCATAAATTTACTAGATAGTTTTACACTCTTTTGTTTGACCCTACTTATATATAATACGCCAAAAAATACAATAGAAAAGTCTTTAATATGAACGAAACAAAAGAGAACCCTGCGCTGGTGAAAAGCCTTAGTGACCTTGCACTGTTGGCAGATTATTCACTCTTGGAAACGCTTAACTGTGATTCTGAGGCAAAAGTAGATGGAATGGATCATGATCCTAGAGAGGTCTTTTCCGGACACTATGTCACGGTAAACCCAACACCTATCACAAGTCCACAGTATATTATGCACAGTAAAAGCTTCTTTAGAGAACTTGGCTTTGACAACAGCTTAGCGCAATCAGATGCGTTCATTCAAATGTTCTCTGGAAATCTTTCAGAAGTCCCAGAACCTATGAAAAAAGTAGGCTGGGCAACGGGGTATGCTCTTTCTATTAATGGGAACGAATACTATCAGCAATGTCCTTTTCAGACAGGCAATGGCTATGGTGA
>JALSUN010000099.1 GCA_027061425.1 Helicobacteraceae bacterium | reverse complement strand
CAGAGGTGTAGGGGTGAAACTGGTGTTGTGGGGCTTTGAGGTTATGGGTAATGTAGAGTTTTTGTAAAGAGTGTTCTACAGCATCTTTAGCACTTAGTGGTGCTAAAAAGACTTCTAGTTTTTTACCGTCAAACTGGAGGGTAAATGCCTCGATGTCAGTATCTGCTGTGATGATGGCACGGGTAAGAAAGTCTGGATAGAGCAGATAAGATTTACCATCTTGGGTCTCAAAGGTTAAGATCTCATCACAGCGTCCCTCTATCTTCTCTATGTGGGTAAAGACAGAACCACAGCTGCAAGGTCTCTCTGCTATTACCAAAATGTCATCAAGTTTGTAACGTATAAGGGGTTGCGAAGTCCGGTTAAAGTCGGTGATAATGGGAGAGAAACGTTTTTTATCAGCATCAAGCCACGCTTTTTCTATGTGTACAATATCTTCATTGAGATGCAAGTTTCCCGCTTCGCAGGTGTGGGCTAAAAAGCCTTCTGTGCATTGGTAAATCTGATGCAGTACCTTTCCAAAACGCTTCTCTATAATAAGACGGTCATCATCAGCAAGCACCTCTGCAACAGAGATGACCTTGGTGGGTGATATGTTCAGTGTTGGGTTTTGTGCCAGCAGTCTTAAGACTTGAGCAGGTGCAATGAGAATGGTGGGCTGGTTCTTGTTTAAGGTCTCTATATGGGTCTCTAAAGGATTAATGAGATCATAAAATGAGAACTTAATGAGCAGACTTTTGACACTCTCATAGAGGTTACTGTTGGCACGGAGAAAAAAAGCGATACGGTGTTGTTGCAAAAGCGGTTTGGGAAGCATACGTTTTAAGATGTAACCTGCCCAGATGGCACTCTCATCTTCTGAGACCAAAAAGAGACCACGTGAGCCACTGGTTCCGGAGGAGAGACCTATGGTCGTGTCGCCTATGGTAGCGCTGAAGTCTCGACTCTCTTCCGCTTTTAGTGCCATCTCGAAGGCCCTCTCTTTTGTCAAACCTACTGTATTGATACGCTCAAAGTTCTCCATAAAGATTTTTTTATTGATGATGGGAAACTGCTCTAAAGGAACCCCCTTGGGATAGAAGTCTCCTTTTAGATTTTTGAGAAGATGGTCTATTTTTCTGCTTTGGTGGGCTTGAAGTGCCTCTCTATCCTTAAAGGTCATGGTATTGATGAACTGCTTGATGATTTTGAGCTTTTTGAACATTATTTGCCTAGAGGTACTTTGAGAGGGTATGGCTACAGTGGGTAGGGATGATCTCTAAGTCAGGATTGTTTTGATGAAGGGCTTGGAGTTTAGAGATGGTCTCATAATAGACCTTGGGTGACTTCATGATGAGGTTGGCGATGGGGTTGGGTTTGCGGTTATGTGTAATAGCGCGCATGTCCCAGACAGCGTCAGAGATGAAGAAGTGGTTTTCAACTACCATACCGTACTGTCCATGGGCATGACCGGGTAGCTCTATGATGTAGATATCATCTAAAAGAAGGTAGCCTTCTGTAAAGGGGAAAAGATACTTGGGTAAGCTCACTTTTTCCAAATCTTCTATAAAGGTAACCCGTGACTCAAAATCATCGGGAAGCAGGGCAGGTAAAACCCCCTGCTTAGTCATGAAAAAACGTGAGATCTTCCTGTTTTGTGAAAGTTCATAAGCCTCTTTGGAACAGAAGAGTTTGGCATCTGGAAAATCTTTGAGTCCACCGATGTGGTCAGCATGAAAGTGCGAGATGAAGATGAAGTCTATCTTCTCTTGCAGGCGCTCCACTAAGGGAGTATCTAAAGTGACGGGGGTAGTGAGGGCGTAGAGCTTTTCTGGAAACTGCTCTGTTGCATCAAAAAAGTGCTGTCCATAACCTGTGTCAAAAAGAAGGTTTCCCTGTTTATGTGCGATTTTAGCCACCATAGCAGGGAACTTAATACTCTTAAACCCTCCACCGCGCAGCACCATAAACTCAGGATGCTTGCAGTAGCCAATCTCATATATTTTTATGTTTCCATCTGCCATAGCGTGACAATCCTTCTTCAATAGTATAGAGTGGAGTATAACCAAGCAACTGTTTGGCATGGCTGATGTCAAGGGTTTGGGAGGTGGTGATGACACCCACGCCGTAACGGGTGATTTTAGGTTCACCCCCTATCTTTAACTTGGCGACAAATTCTAAAAGAGTAGCAACCCCCATAAGTAAGGGGTAGGGCAGACTCTTGAAATGCACCTTGACCTCTATGGTCTCCATGACCATCTCAAACACCTGCTTAATGGGAAGAGGCTCATCGTTGGTGATGTTAAAGATCTCATTATCTTGAAGTGGGGTCGTGGCAGCCAGGTAGAGGGCGTGCACCACATTACCCACATAGGTGACATCCACGAGGCACTCTCTGTTTTTAGCAAGAGGGAGTGCGCCTTCTCTGGCAACTTTCTCAAGGCGAGGCACCAAAACGGTGTCATACTCACCAAAGATTCCTCGTGGTCTGATGATGACCGCATGAATGTCACTCTTTATGACCAACTGCTCCGCCTCATACTTTGTCTGAGCGTAGTGGTTGACAAACTTTTGGGGTAGAAAGTCCTCTTTAACCTGTAGTTGTGGTGTAAAGTTAAAATAGATACTGGGGGTGGAGACATGGATGAGTTGAGGGATTTTGTAGTGCTGCATGGCAGTGAGTACATTTTGAGTGGCCTTGACGTTTGCCTTATAAAAATCATCATAAGCACCCCAAGGTGAAGAGAGTGCTGCGCAGTGAAAGAGAAGGTCAGCACTTTCAAAAGCCTCTAAAGTAGCCTTCTCATCAGAGAGGTCAAAACAGCGATAAGGTACGCCAAGTCTCTTTGCAATGGCTTCGTTGCGTCCAAAGGCAAGCACCTCAATGTTTTTTTCAAGAAGGTAGGTAACAAGGTTATGACCCAGACCACCAGTAGCACCGGTAACGATAGCTTTCATTTAAGGAACTTGCCAAACGACCATACCCAGACCCAAGCCCGCAGAGGTGCCAAATAGTAGTACTTTTTGACCACTTTTGAGAGGTCTGTTTTTAAGCAGTGTATGGAGTGCAGTGGGAATGGAAACAGCAACTTGATTACCGTGGGTAGAGAAGATGTCGATGAACTTCTCTTTATCAATATCTAATAATTTGATGA
>JALSUN010000098.1 GCA_027061425.1 Helicobacteraceae bacterium | reverse complement strand
TCAGCGTCTTTAACCTGCTGTTCTACGGATGTATTTTGCCAATAATCAAACTGCATATACGCTTTCATCAGCGTCCAACCGCCAAAAAGTATAATGGTTATCGCTGCGAACTGGATCATCAGTGAGCGAAAGCGTGTTTGTGAAAAAAGACCTACTGCGAATGCAAAACTAAACAGTGTCGGTATGGTAAAGATACCAAAAATCCCCATTACGATAGCACCCCACAAGGCTGACTGTGTTGTTGCAGCCGTCACTAACATGGTATAGACAAGACCACAAGGGAAAAGACCATTTAAGAGACCCAGTGTATAAAAGCTACTGGGATTTGCAGACTTAAGTTGGGAGGTAAAGATCTTTTTAAACCACGCTTGACGGGTGATAGGGTACTCTATAGAGGTCAAAAACTTCAGTTTACCGGCAAAAGAAAGTCCCATTAAGATCATCATCACACCCGCAATAGCGAACATAATGGCACGCACCAGTGGTGAGATGTCCCACAGTGAACCAAAGTAACCAAAGATGGCACCCAAGATGGTGTAAGTACTTACCCGACCTAGGTTATATAAAAGATGGTAAGTAGCTTGAGAGAACTTGTTCTGTTCAGGTTTGATCTTTGCTGTAGTATAAGTGACAATAAACCCACCACACATACCAATACAGTGACCTACAGATCCAAGTAGTGCAAAAGTAATAATAGCAGTAAACTCTATACCGTTCATGATTTTCCTGTCTTGTTGTCGTACGCTTTGAGGTTAAAGTGTAACAAAGAAGTGTTACATTAGTGTTAATTTCACACCAGGCAATATACAGTCTATGTCATTCCTGCCTAGGCAGGAATCAAACAGTTTGGGCTTCCAAATATTTCTGACTTTAGAATTCGTGGATTCCTGCCTTCGCAGGAATGACGACGACACAAATTTTATTTCTAAAGTCTCTGCCAATCCATTAAAAGCTTAGATTTGGTGCAGGTTGTGAAAAATATCTACCCGATAGCGTACTAGAGTACGTGGAGCGGTAGATTTTTACGCAAGTTGTGCCGAAGCTATGCTTTTAAAAGTTCTAAGAACTCGCCGAAGATATAACGACTCTCTTTAGGTCCTGGGCTCGCTTCCGGGTGATGTTGAACAGAGAAAATCGGTGCATCCTTGTAGCGAAGCCCCTCAATAGTATCATCGAAGAGATTGGTGTGGGTCACTTCTGCGATCTCTGTTACAGAGTCAGGCACATTATAATTATGGTTCTGCGCTGTAATCTCGACCATACCTGTTTTGACATTTTTAACAGGGTGATTTCCACCATGATGGCCAAACTTTAACTTAAAGGTGTCATGACCATGAGAGATAGAGAGAAGTTGATGACCTAAACAAATACCAAACATTGGTACTTTGGCCGCGATCAGTTTTTTAACCTGTTCTTGTTCCTCTTTTAAGATCAGAGGATCTCCCGGGCCATTTGAGAGGAAGACACCATCGATCTCTTTTGCTTGAACACGTGAGATCAAACTCTCAGCATCAAAACTGTTAGGAAGGACTTCGACTTCAATACCTGCTTGGGTTAGCTCATTTAAGATGTTACGCTTGACACCAAAATCAATAGCCGCGATCTTTGCTTGAGGTGTTGGTGCATCATTGTACTTAAAGTTAACAGCATCATAAGTACCTGTAGTATGCTTGTAACCCTCTTTAGTACTCACTTCTTTAATATAATTAATATCTTCTATGCGAGGAGCAGATTTTAAAACTTTTTTTAGTTCTTCTTTATCACTGATCTCGGTGGAGGCTACCATCATCATAGCACCTTCACTGCGAAGCATCTTAGTCAAGTAACGTGTATCAATGTCACAGATACCCATAACATTATGCTCTTTTAGAAAGTCAGACAGTGAACCTTCAGCACGGAAATTTGAGTATCGATCTTGGTACTGACGTACGATCATCCCTTTAGCATGTGCAGACTTCGACTCCATGTCTTCAGTGTTAACACCGACATTACCGATTTCTGGCGCTGTAAAGGTAACAAATTGTCCAGCATAAGATGGGTCTGACATAATCTCTTGGTAACCACTCATTGAGGTGTTAAAGACGATCTCGCCTACTAAAGTTGTCTCAGCACCAAAAGATGATGCTTCTAAAAAGGTACCATTTTCAAGATAGATGTAAACTGGGTTCATTAGGCAAGTCCTCTCTTTTGTAGCTCTTCGTTGTAAAGTTTTTCATGAATAATGTCAAACTCTTCCGTTCCGGGGATGATACGACGTTTGTATGAACGGATCTTGTCCATAACAGCGTCATCAATCTCATCATTGCTTGCGATATAACCTGTAATGGCATTATATATAACATTTTTAATACGATTTTCAGTTACTTCAAAATGGATAAGGTCTTCTTCGTAAAGTTCGTCCAACACCTTGTGTGCGATGTCTGAGTAGCGATCTTCATAAGACAAGATAACGCCAAACTCAGGTGCTAACTTCTTTTTAATCATATAAAAGAGTTGTCTCTCATCTGCCAACATCTCTTCGATGCCATCTTCGTTGTCATCGAGCATCTCATTAACACGCTCTTCTAGTGCATGCTCTTGTTTAACACTCTCTTCAAGAACTTTTTGCGCTTCTGCTGCTATGGGCTCAAGACCCTTAGTCATCGTGACTAAGCCACTTTTGTTAAGTTCTATAGCAATTCTGCTGGCAATTCGTGGTACATGTGCGAGTGTGACTTTCATAAGCGATGACCTCTAAAATTATTTTTTTGGATGATACTCTATTTTTGGTTAGAAAGAAGTAAAAAGGAATGTTGTGTTGTGTGAGAATGCTAAAACAAAATGTCTTAGCACGAGAAGAGGGGGATAAACCCTTGCACTACTTAGCTGAGTCGCTTCGTGGCATTGGGTTTTTAACCCTTATAATTCTCTAGGTACTTTGTATCGAAATTATTGTTGATGAAGTCAGGGTTTGCCATCATCTTTTTATGGAAATCGATCGTAGTACGAATACCTTCGATCTTAAATTCACTTAGAGCACGGTGCATACGCTTGATCGCTTTTTCACGGGTGTCCGCTTTAACGATCAGTTTACCGATCATAGAGTCATACGTAGAAGGTACATTATAACCTGCGTGTGCATGAGTATCAATACGAACGCCAAGACCACCCGGTGCAACCCATT
>JALSUN010000097.1 GCA_027061425.1 Helicobacteraceae bacterium | reverse complement strand
AACCGTCATAACATCTTAAGTGTAGTAGATAACACGGTGGCAACACCTGCACTCTGTCAGCCTTTACAGCATGGCGTAGATGTTGTTGTTCACTCTGCTAGTAAGTACACGACAGGGCAGGGCCTTGCTATCGGTGGTATTATGGTTGAGCGTAAAGGACTTGTGGACAAAATTAGAGGTAACGCGCGTTACGCACACTTTAATGAGCCTGATCTCTCTTATCATGGCTTGGTCTACGTTGATGTTCCTCTACCACTGTACACCTTACGTGCACGTCTCTCTCTTTTACGTGACCTAGGGGCTGTCAGCTCTCCTTTTAACTCTTGGCTCTTTATTCAAGGCTTAGAGACACTCTCTCTTCGTATGAAGGAGCACTCTCACAATGCACTTTTAGTGGCAGAGTTTTTAGAGAACCACCCTAATGTATCTGTGGTAAATTACCCTGGTCTCAAATCTAACAAAAACTATGACAATGCACAGCGTTATTTTACTAACGGACAAGCGAGCGGACTGCTTAGTTTTGTTGTAAGCGACTTTGAAAAAGCGAAGGCTATTGTTGATGCAACAGAGCTCTTCTCTCTTGTGGTGAATATTGGTGATTCCAAATCTATCATCACACACCCTGCATCTACAACGCATCAGCAACTTTCACCTGATGAACTGGTCGCTTGTGGTGTCCCTGCAGGTCTCATCCGTTTAAGTGTTGGTCTTGAAAATGTCTCTGACCTTATCACAGATCTTTCTCAGGCATTAGAGGCGTAGTTATCGAAGCAGCATTAAGTCGGGAACTCTTAAAACTGGAGACCCATACCGAGCACTTTACCAACCCTCTGTACTTAGAGAGTGGACGGATACTTGAGCCCTACGACATCACGTATGAGACTTATGGAATGATGAATGCTGAAAAGTCTAATATCATTGTTGTCTGTCATGCACTGACGGGGTCACATCATGCTGCAGGGTATTATGAAGGCGAGAACAAACCTGGTTGGTGGGATGGTCTTATCGGTCCGGGAAAAGCGATAGATACAGACAAATACTTTGTCATCTCTACCAATGTCATCGGCAGCTGTTTCGGTTCTACTGGCCCGATGTCAACTATGTATCCCCATCTTGAAGCATACCGTTACAAGTTTCCAGTAGTGAGCATTAAAGATATGGTCAAAGCTCAGAGAATTCTGTTTGACAGACTGGGTATCCACCATGTTCACGCTATAGTCGGTGGCTCTATGGGCGGTATGCAAGCGCTTCAGTTTGCAGTACACTTTCCTAAGTTTGCGACTAAAATCATCACTATGGCAGCCACCTATGCAACCCAGCCCTGGGCCATTGCTTTTAACAAGGTAGCGCAAGAGTCCATTTTACATGACCCTGACTTTAAAAATGGCTATTATGATCCGGAAGAGATCCATGAAAATGGTCTGAGCGGCATGGCAGTGGGGCGTATGGCAGGGCACATCAGTTTTCTCTCCCATCACTCCATGCAGGAAAAATTTGGGCGTGAATATAAGAGAACAGATGGACTGTATGAGCTTTTTGGAAAGTTCCAAGTAGAATCTTACTTGGAGTACAATGGACATAACTTTACCAAGTGGTTCGATCCTCTAGCCTATCTCTATATTACTAAAGCGATCAACATCTATGATCTTTCTCGTGGATTTGACTCTCTTGAACAGGCATTACTTAAGGTGCAGTCAGAGATGTACCTTATAGGCTTTAAAGATGATATGCTTTTTAGAAGTGATGAAATGAAGTTAATCGCTGATCGGTTGGCTACGCGAAAAACGTTAAAAAGTGATTATCTTGAGGTTCAAAGCAACTATGGACATGATGCCTTTTTGGTAGAGTTAGATAAATTTGAAGATTATGTAGAAAAGGCCTTAAATGAGTGAACAAACAACAGAAGATTTTGAAGTACGTTTGGAAAAAGCTAAAACGATTTTAGAGCAGTTGATGAATCCTGAGATTACATTAAGTGACAGTGTCAAAGCATATGACGCAGGTATGAAAGAGTTACAAGCAGCACAAAAGATGTTAGAAAATGCACAACTACAGGTAGAAACTATAAAAAAAGGGGAGTAGGCTTAAGTGTGTGAGAACACGCTAGGTCTCAACAATACATTGAAAGTCGCTGTCTTACAACTCCAATCCATCGGTATGAGCTCTACCAAACTTTATCATTTTGTACGCATTGCTCAAAAAAGAGGGGTAAAACTTCTTCTTTTAGGTGAGTACATGCTCAACCCCTTTTTTAAAGAGCTAGAATCCACCCCAGTCGCTATGATAAAAGAGCAGAGCGAACACCAACTCTCTGTTTTAAAAGAGATGGCACATAAACATGACATGGTGATTGTAGCTCCTATAGTCATCATTAAGAAAAAAGAGCCTTACAAGGTTGTTGCTAAAATCTCACCAAACTCTATAAGTTATTACCATCAGCAACTGCTTATAAATTATAGTCATTGGAATGAAGAGAAATATTTTGCCAACCCTATAGAAGGTATAAAGGCGCCATTGAGCTTCAATCATGAGGGTATTAAGTTTATGATCATGGGTGGTTTTGAACTTCACTTTGATGATCTCTGGTTTTATGTCTCTATGAAAAATGTGGACTGTGTACTTTTACCAACTATCTCAACTTTTGAGTCGTATGAACGTTGGAAAGAGATCATCAAGACCCGTGCCTTTACCCATAACTGTTACATCTTAAGAGCCAACAGAATAGGCGACTATAAAGAGAACAACTATACATGGAACTTTTATGGTGACTCTATTTTAGCCAACCCTTATGGCGAGGTAGAGGAGCATTTAGGTGACAGTGAAGAGTTGATGATCGCTGAGATAGATCATAAAAAAGTGCTTGAAGCGAGACGTAGTTGGGGATTTAAAGAGGCCCTTTCAAAGCGTGGTCTTTTCCATTAGGGATTCACTAGAGTCTGAATTGGACGATATATTCTGTGGAGGTGTTGTTGTTTAAGATGACACTGCCTTCTAGTTGGTTGATGACGAGTGTCTTGATCAGTGCGAGACCTAAGGCATCTTCTTTTATGTCAGCTTCATCAAATCCTGGTCCACTGTCTTTGTATGTGAGTAGACATACACCCTCTCTCTCTTGTAAATCAATCTGAATAAAATGTTTTTTATCTTCATCTGAAAATGCATACTTGATGCTGTTTGAGAGCATTTCGTTAAGCATAATTCCGACATATATTGCATCTTTAAGTTGTACAGTAGCCTCAATGTTCAAAATGATATTGTTCTGTACTTTTAGCAAGACATCTTCACTGCGCGACTCTAGAAGTGCTTGGATATAGTGCCTCATATCTACAGGTTCTAAGCCATCTGCATGATTAACGATCTCATGTGTTTGAGCAATAGCATGTATACGGTTTTCCAAGTCTATAAAATGCTCTGCTTCTAGTGTGTTTTGGGCTTTATCAGCCTGCATCCTTATTAATGAAATGATAAGTTGTAAGTTATTCTTAGTACGATGATGTAACTCTTTAAAAAGAATTTTGTTTTCATAAAGTGCTTCTTGTAAAGATGGAGTGACTGGATGGGCTTCTTTCTTCTGTTTTTGAATCATCTGTAGATCCTCTTTGCACTTATCTTATTTTGGATATTTAAAATAGTCAATACCATAAAAGTATATATAATGAAGAGGATTTGTAGGTCGAACCATGTAATAGAGTTAGCGATAAAAAAGAGTATGTATTGAAGTGTATATAACAAAAAAAAGAGTGGGAAAATCATTAAAAAAGTTTTCATACTTAAAGTATATAGATGTAGCGTTTCAAAAACATTCCAATTGCTACTTTTGAGCTATAATACGCTTATGAAAAGAAAATATATACAAGATCATAACCCCGTATCTTTTAGCTTTAAGCCTACCCGTGATGACTTTATAGTTGATGAAATCCCCTTATACGAAGCGGGTAAGAGTGGTAACTACATCCATTTATTGATTAAAAAAGTGGACATGTCTACTTTAGAATTGATCTCTATTTTAGAAGAGCAGACGAAGTTTAACAACATCTCTTACGCAGGTCTTAAAGACAAGTATGCCACAACGACGCAGTACATCTGTATGCCGGCTTCATTTGAGAAGTTTTTTAAGAAGTTCCATCATCCACAGATCGAGATCCTGGGCTCCTTTTTAAGCCATAAGAAGTTAAACATTGGTGACCTGAAGGGGAACCGTTTTAAGATCCGTTTGCATGATGTGACTCCAGATGCTGCGGCTAAAATGGACAAAGTCCTTCAAGAGATCATTCGTCAAGGGGTACCTAACTATTTTGGGTATCAGCGTTTCGGACATGATGAGAACCATTTTGAAAAGGCACAAGAAGCTGCGCATGGCTCAAAAGTCTTTCGCGATCGTCGTCTGAACAAGCTTATGAGTAATGCTTATCAGTCCTACCTCTTTAATGACTGGTTGGTAGAGCGCATACAGCTTTGTCGTGAGCTTGACTATATGGAGTTTGGTGCTTTTGAGAAGAAGTGGGGACTGACGACTGAAGAGGTCAAACAGATCCAAGCCCAGTCTTCTATTTTTAAAGTGTTGCCAGGTGATGTGATGCTTGATATTATGAATCACAAGTGGATCAACGTCTCAGATTTACAGAGTATTAAAAAGCCCTATAAAGAGCGTAAGCTTCAGCCTACGGGTATGTTGGTAGGAAAGAAGGCTTGGCGCTCTCGCGGCGCGGCAGGTGCGATAGAAGCACGTCATGATGATGATGAGGTCGCTATGGCGGGTGAGCGTCGTGTGGCTTGGATCTATCCTAAAGAAATTAAGTCTAAGTTTAGTGGGAAAAACAGCAGTTATGAACTCTCTTTTTCTCTTCCAAAAGGGGCCTATGCTACGGTACTTTTAGAGAACCTTGCCAATCGTGACATAGAGAGTGTTCATGAAGTTAAAAAGATGAAAGCACAGACTTTAGCGCGATTTGATGACGAAGACGACGAAGATGATGAGTATTAAAGAGATGTTCTTAATTCAACGATAATACCTCTTTTCCACTGTGAGTACTTCTAAAAGGAAGTACTCTACTTTAATTTAGATAACCTTTAAAACATAGATTGACTACCGTGAAATTAATCTATATTTCTCTTCTACTATCCTTCATAGTGATACTGATGTTTCTTTACTTACTTTTTAGTTATATTCATAAAATTAATAATACTCTAAGTCGTTACAAACAATAATAGATGCAAACCTTCACAACTTGGAGCATCAATGCGTATCTTAATATTAACTCTTTTTTTAACCCTCTCTCTTTTCTCTTCAGTGACACTTAATGATATGAAGCATGAAAAACGTTATGCTTTTATCATCTCAAATGGTGTGGATAAAGAGAATTTTAATGATCCTAATATTAAAAGTACAAAAAAGTTTGAACAGTTTTTAAAAAGTAAAAAATTCACTACTTTTACGGCTTATAACTTGAAACGCTCTTCATTGATTAAAGCGTTTCGTAAATTTGACAAGAGTGTTACCCCTAACAGTATTGTTATGATTGTCTACAGTGGTAAAATAGTGACCCTTAATCAACAAAATTGGATCATTCCTGCTGCTTCTGACATAGAGAGCCTTAAACAGCTTCGTCTAGGAGGTGTGAGTTTAAACTTTATGTTGACAAAGCTTCAAGGACACGCTCCTCGGGCAGTTTTAACAATAGTAGATGGCTATGTGTACAAAACACATAAAAATAGTACCAGTGCTTCAAGTATTAAGCGTGAACTTGATAGGATCGATCGTCTTAATCAGATCGTCTTATGGTCTGGTAGTCATAAAAGTTCTACACTCTTTTCCAGCCTCAGTAAAATAATCTCAAATAAGCCTGTAGATTTTAAAAGTGTCGCTTCTTACATGGAACGATACAAAGCAAAAAGTAGTGTTAAAATAAGTGCATTTTATTTTAATCTTCCTAAAAAATTGATCACGGTTGAAGATAGGGCATGGCAGCGTGCCGTGTCTAAAAATACAGTAATAGGATTTGAAGCCTTCCTTGTGGCTTACCCAGATTCACAATACAAAGAGAAGGCTGTTAGTCATATTAATAACATTCACGCCAAGGTGAAATCTCGAAAGCGCACCAAGCATAAACCTGTTAAAAAAGTGGCTTCTGCGGAGAGTATAGCCTTACAATTAGAACGTGAGAAGTTAGCGAACCAACAAAAAGAGCTTGAACTTTTACAAGCCAAATTGGCTTTGATGTCATCCCAAGAAGAGACAAAAGAGGAAGTTGTAGAAAAAGTAGAGTTCTTCGAACCTGAGGAGATGGTTGTCATCCCTTCCGGTGTCTTTACTATGGGTTCTAAAAAATTTAAAAATGCACAACCTACACACAAGGTACGTTTCAAAAAATCATTTAAACTGAGTGCTTTTGAAGTGAGCAATAAGGCTTACAGCGCCTACTTAAAGGCAACGGGTAAAAAATATCGTAAAAAGAAGTTGTTAAGAGAAGAGAGTGCTTCTGTGGCTTATGTGAGTTGGAAAGAGGCTAAGTCTTATATAGCGTGGCTTAATAGTGTGAGTTCCAAGCATTACAGACTTCCTACAGAGGCAGAGTGGGAGTATGCGGCAAGAGCAGGTTCTAATACAGAGTTCTACTGGGGAGCAGATGTCAAACGTGTACCGCAATATGCTTGGGTTTCTAAAAATGCCCATGGATTCGTTCATACTGGAGGGATCCTACAACCCAATGCTTTTGGTCTTTATGACATGATCGGAAATGTTGCAGAGTGGTGTGAAGATGCATCAACGCCTAACTACAAAAATGCAAACTCTAATGGTGCAGAGGCTGTGGTGGATGATGATGCTATGAAAGTGTATCGTGGAGGATCTTATCTTGATGAAGGTGATAAACTCTCCTCTGCATACCGAAACAGTAACATACCTACCTACAAACATATCGCGATAGGTTTCCGCTTGGCTGAGGATAAGTAGTCCTCTCTTCTGTAGAACTTTATCTTTGAATATTTAACACCATAGTGAAATATTGACTTCATACCATTTATTTAGATTTTCTCTTACCCAAATAATCATATATTTTGATAGTATTTTATAAAAAAAATAATATCTATTTGTGACTTTAACATTGAATATTGTCAAATAATATTGAAATTGGTAAAAGATTTTCAGGATTAAGCTTTGCGTAAGTTATAAGAAGTAATGATAGAACATCTATATGAAATATGAGGAAAAGAGCATGAGTTTAACACGTAGAGAGTTACTGAAATTTTCAAGTATTGCTGCTGTGGCACTTGCTGCTACGGGGTGTTCATTAACAGAACCAACAAGCGAGAACCCCGAAAGTATGGGAAGTGTGGGTATGGGGACACCTGCTGAACTTGCTGAAACAGATGCCCCTAAAGTGGTGATAGTGGGTGGGGGTTGGTCTGGCCTTTCTATTGCTAAATACACTAAGAAATTTGCACCAAATGCTGAAGTGATTTTAGTAGAACAGCGAACAGAATTCATGTCTTGCCCCTTGAGTAACCTCTGGGTTGTTGACGCTATTAAACTTGAATTTTTAATGCATGATTACCTCCAAGCCTCTAGAGAAAACAACTACACATTTTTTAATGCAACCGTAGTCGGTGTTGATAAAACACAGAAAATTATTAGTACCAGTGATGGTGACATCGCTTATGATTATCTTGTCTTGGCTCCCGGGATAGACTATGACTACTCAGAGTGGACAAGTGATCCTGTTTTAGAACGCCGTCTTCGTACAGAGTACCCGGCGGGCTTTAAACCCGGTTCAGAGCATATTAGCTTGCGTAACAAGGTACTTGACTTTGAAGAGGGCAACTTTATTTTAACGGTTCCTAGTGGAAACTATCGATGTCTTCCTGCACCCTATGAAAGAGCTTGTTTAATTGCGGATTACTTTAAAAAAGAGGGGATCGAGGGTAAGGTGATACTACTTGACGAAAATCCTAATATCACCATTAAACAAGATGGCTTTAGGTCTGCATTTGAAAAGTTATACGGAGATTACATTGAGTATCTTCCGGGTAGTAAGATTATAAACTTTGATCTTGATAATAAAAAGGTTGAGACAGAGTTCGGGGAGATCATAGAGTTTGCTGATGCTGCCTTCTATCCAAAAGTGAGAGGTTCCAAACTGCTTGAAATTGCAGGTGTGGCAAAGGACAGTCGTTTTAACAAGATGGAGGCTGATATTAATGTCTTTACTTATGAAGTGAATGGTTATCCCGAGATCTACTGTACTGGTGATGCCAGACCGATGGGCTTTAGTAAATCTGGAAACACAGCAAATACTGAAGGTGTTTATGTCGCCAAACAGATTGCGGCAAAGATCAATGGCAAAAAAGAGATGCCCGCTTGGGAATCGCCATTGACCATCTGTTTCTCTGCCGTGGCAATGGAGCCGATTTTAGCCATCTCTATCAATGCAGGATATGCCTATGATGAGAAACAGAAGGCCTTTGGCTTTACTGATGTTTATGCCAACGAAAAGTGGGATGGACGTGTAGGCAAAAACAATGGTAAGGGTCTCATGGAGTGGGCAAAAGGTATGTACCGCGATATGTTTAACGCGTAACGGATTAAAGGATATATGATGAAAAGAAGAAGTTTTTTAAAAGTAGTCTCCGCGACGGGTATGATGATCGCTATAAACCCATCTATGATCAATCAAGTGTTACGAGCAGATGATGGCCGTCTGTATAAAAGCTATGCACGGGTGCAACTGCTTAATGCTGAAGGTACTCCTATGACGGAGCAGATGTTAGAGACAAGTGAGAACTATGTATTTAATTATCCTTATGAAGGAACAACAACACTGTTGATTAATTTGCCCAATGAAAGTGCTAAAGATGTGTCACTTAAAGATGAGTTTGGTGAAGCATACCTTTGGAAAGGTGGCGTTGGAAGCAGACGTACCATCGTTGCCTATAGTGGTATCTGCCCCCATCAGCTCACCCATATCAATAAAAAAGATAGTTTTATAACGTATCGTAAAAAGGGTGAACGTTTTGAAGGTCATGTTGTCTGTGATGGACACACGTCTGTGTATGATCCTGAACATGGGTGTAAAGTGATGAAGGGCAAGGCACCACAGCCTATGGCTTCTATCGTTCTAGAGGTTGGAGATGACAACACCTTATATGCAGTAGGTGTTCTTGGTCCAGACAAGTATCATGAGTTCTTCAAAAGTTTTAGACGTGAACTCAAAGAGCAGTTTGGAAGTAAACGTAATGCTAAAAAAGAGGTGGTGTCAACAGCGGTAGCCATGCGTTTAAGTGCCTACACTCAAGAAGTCATACAGTTATGAAACGTCGTAAGTTTATAGTCTTGGCGCTGACGCTTCCAGCACTTTTATCAGCACAAGAGCAGGCTAGAAAGATTAGCTTTGAAGTAGCGTATACGGCATTTGTTAGTGGTGGTTCGGTGCAGAAAAATGCTGAGATAATAAACTTGAAAATTGCTAAAGAACCTCCTACAGGAAAGAGTGTTCCTGTTGAAATCAAAGTAGATTATCCTATGAAAAAAGATGATTACATAACAGAAATAGCTATTTTACCCACACAAAACCCAGTCTGTAAAACAGTAGAATTCCACCTGACGCCTATGAATGGTAGTGCCTACCTTGCTTGTAACATTAAACTTGCAACATCTCAAAAAGTTGTGGTTCTTGTTCGTAACAACAGAGGTCAAATATACGAACAGTCCCAAGAGGTTCATGTGGCACTCTCTGGGTGTGCATAAAAGGAGTTTATGATGACAAGAAGAGGCATGGTTAAAGTGTTAGAGTCTCAGTACAAAATAGGGGATGTGGTGACTTTAAAAGCAGCTATTATTCATCCTATGGATTCTGGCTTTACAAAAGATCGTCATAGCGGAAAAATCAAGCCTAAGTTTTATGTTAAAAAAGTGGAGTTCTTGTTTAATGGATTACTGTTTTGTAGCTTGGATTTAGAGATATCAACGAGTACTAACCCTAGGTTCAAACTACCTATGAAGATTACAGAAGCGGGCAGTGTAGTGGTACGTTTTATAAACTCTAAAGAGGAAGTGACAGAAAAAAGTACAAGGATAACACCCGCTTAAGGGCATCTCTAAAAACCTTAATCTTCCTCAATCATATGATCTAAAATGTAAAGTTGTATCTCTTTGTTAGGTAACTCTTTATCTAAAGCTTTTCCATAAAGTCTAGAAACCTGCTTATGGTGTTTATCATAAGCAAAATGAGGGTAGTGGTTATGCCATGCTTCTTTGATAGTCTTTAGGGCAACACGATTGATCATCCATGATTTAAAGATGGAGTAGGTGGCAAAAAAGAGACCTGTAGAGACTACGGAGAGAATGATGAGCAGGTGACAGTCTATTTTAGCAAGTGCCTTGTGAAAGAGAAGACTGAAAGGGATAAGGGCGATGTTCCACATAAACAAAAAGACGTAGATGTTTCTGGCGATGTTGATACGTGTTCCTGGAATTTTACCCTCTAAGTTGAGACCATCATCATACATCTTGTTCGCTTTTAGAAGTTCACGAAAGAGTAAGGGCTCTTCATTTTTGTTAAACACATAAGGGATGATGATGTTGTCGATAAAGTTTAAGATTTTGCTCATAGTGACTCTCTGTTTAATATGTTGCCCTTATTATAGCCATCTAAAGCTAACTTATTTTGAAAAGCTTTAAAACCTTAGTAAAAGAGTAGCGTTAGTCTGAAATTTAGAGTTGGGATGCTATATTGTCTTATCAAAAGTAAGGATTACAGTCATGATGAAATATTTTCACCGCCAAGTACAGTTATGGGGCGAAGAGACACAGCAGTTACTTCAGGGAAAAAAGATCGCCATTATAGGAAGTGGTGGACTTGGAAGTTCTCTCTCTTTTGCTTTGGGTGCTTCTGGTATAGGTGAGATTC
>JALSUN010000096.1 GCA_027061425.1 Helicobacteraceae bacterium | reverse complement strand
TAAACAACATCTCCATCACTTCTTCATCACTTTTACCTTGTGCCTTTTCCGAGAGGAAGCGTAAGTACTTATGTCCATACTGTTTACATACAAGTTCCATGTCATCTAAGAGTAGAAGGTAGGGGGCGATGAGGTGTTGGTGTAGACGACTCTCTTCTTTTAACTCGTACAGGAGCTTCATGAGCTGTCCACCTGAGAGTCTTAGGTTGAGTGCAAAGCTGTAGAGTGTTATAAGGGCGAGGCCATGAAGTTTGTAGTCACACTCTGCACTTACTGTAATGGTCTCTTTTTGTTTTAGGCATTGCTCTTCAAGATAACAAAACTCTTCTTCTGCCTGAGCAATCATAAGTGTTAAATCTGTTTCTGACATAGCTCAAGTATAACCAAATAAAGTAGCTAAATGGTGATAATAGATGTAGGTTCTATTTTAGTAGCTTGTGAACGTTTAGGATTAATAAAATATTTTATATCTAAAGTCAACGGAAACTGCATCATTTCTAGCATTGTCTTCATAAGTATCTCGTGCATAATCATAGATCATCAACAGCTCAAATCGGTGTTTGACATTATAGTTGTATCCAGGACCGACACGAATACGACTCTTGTTGGAAAAGAGCTCTTTGACCTCTTTACCAAAATCAAAAAACTGCTCTGCATCGGCAAAAATATAGTAGGTGTTGTCCTGGGAATAGGACTTATGGTTTAGCGAGGTCTTCGTCTCTATACGAAGTCGTAGGCGTGACTGATGCTCTTCACTTTGATCATTATAGTAGAGACTACGATATTCGTATCGTAAAAGAGAAGAGAGGCTAAAACGCTCAAAATAGAATATATTGTCATTAGGGATGAACTGTCTAAGATTACCAAAGATGTGAAATCGTATGCCCACTCTTGGAGTGATCTCGTAACTCTTGATGCTATTACTGTCTTTAGTATACCCCATCCCCATTTCAGCGGTCAGGTCGACCCATTTATCTGGATAGTATTCGATCAAAGGGATGGCATCGATGTTTCTCCACTCTGTCGCTCCTGCGATCTGCACCTTAGGTTCTATATCTAATTCTACATAGACTTTATCGTTATGTAGCGTCCCCAAGGTGAGATTACCCCAAACCTGCTCTGAAACACCACTCTCTGCTTGTAGTAGTAAAATAGATGATAGAAAAACAAGTAAGAGTTTAATGGTACGCCTTTTGGTTTAGGAGATTATTGATAGAGAAGATATCATCATAATTATCGAGTTTTTGTGTCATACTGTTTAACTTAAAACATTGAAAGCCATTATAAAAAAAGGAAAGTAATGAAAAAAATAGTATCCGTTTTAAGCTTAGCGGCTATGACACTACTCGCTACGAATGTAGCAGCAAAAGAGGTGACTCCCGGGTATAACCACAAGATCCCTGCAGAGATCATGACCCCAAACAAAGTACAAACGCACTTAGGAGACCTCAACTTTTACGATGGCATCCCAACGACCGATACCCTCCAAAAAGTCTATGACAATTTAGACTTTATGCGTGGTGTCGAGGTCTTTTTAAACTTCATACCAGCAACCTCTATAGAGGGTATGCGAAGAGGAATGGAGTCTATGGGCGTCGTGAACTATAATGATGTGATGGTCTTTGATGACCTTATGGACTCCAGTCCGCTCTTTTTAACGGGTAACACCGATACGGTCTATGCCAGTGCGATCATAGATCTTAAAAAGAATGGTCCAACCGTTGTAGAGATGCCTGCAGGTGCTGGTCCCGGTACTATAGATGATGCGTATTTTCGTTTTGTGGTAGACATGGGGGCACCTGGTCCTGATGCTAAAAAAGGAGGGACTTATGTGATCCTTCCTCCTGACTACAAAGGTGATCTCAAACCTACAAAAAATGGTATGAAGTATCGTGGTAAGGATATGACGACGACTATAGATATTGGTGGCAAAAAGACTAAAGTCTGGATAGCCCAGTCAACATCATACACCAACTGGATGATTCTTCGTGGGTTTTTAGAAGACGGTAAACCCGATGCAGCTTCGAAAATGTGGCGTACTGGACTAAAGGTTTACCCTCTTTCCAAAGCGAAAGATCATAAAAAGATGCACTTTGTAAACGGCAGCGGTAAGTTTTTCAACACCATCCATGCTAACAACTATAAGTTCTACGAAGAGCTAAACCATGTACTTCAGTATGAGCCTGTCTCATTTCTAGACCCTGAACTTCGTGGTTTGGCAGCGGCGATCGGCATCGAAAAAGGAAAACCTTTCAAGCCTGATGAGAGAATGAAAAAGATCTTAAAAGATGCCGTTGCCGTTGGTAATGCCACGGCAAGAGCCATCTCACTCAGACCTCGCGACAAAAACGCTTATCTTTACAAAGGCAAGCAGTGGTACACCGGTTTTGTAGGCAAAGATTATCAATGGCTGCTCGATGGAGGCAAAGGGGGACGTAACCTTGATGCAAGAACACTCTTCTTCTACAGTGCCACGGTCAACACGCCGGCGATGGCGCTAGAGATCCCGGGTGTCGGTTCAAACTACGCTTTTGCTACCTCAGACAAAGAGGGGCATATACTCAAGGGAGAGAACAGCTACAAGGTAACCATCCCGGCAAATGTTCCTGCAAAAGATTTCTGGTCGATTGTAGTGTATGATCCTCAGACACGTTCAGAGTTGCAAGTCCCGGGTGGTTCCAAATACCCAAGCAAGAACAACAAACGCGATAAACTCGTCTATAACAAAGATGGCTCTGTCACACTCTACTTCGGTCCTAAAGTGCCAAAAGGGGCACCAAAAGCCAACTGGACACAGACTGTACCAAGTAAAGCATGGTTCGTACTTCTTAGACTCTATGGACCGCTACAGCCTTGGTTTGACAAGACATGGGCACCATCGGACTTTGAGCTTATAAAGTAGGTGTAAACATAGCGTCCAGCTGCACTTTATATCCATTTTTGAAGTGCTTGTAATAAGTTTTAAACAAAGTTTTTACACAGTGCTTCTATCACTAAAGCATACTCATCATTTGTAAGTTCTGCTATCTTTTCACCAATCCTCTGCTTGGAGAGTGTTCGAACTTGGTTGATTAAGATATCAGAGTCCTGATCGAGGTTATCGCGTTTAGGTATTTTCATACGATATGGCTCCATATCTTCCACTAAGTCAGTTGATAGGGGCATTAGTATGA
>JALSUN010000095.1 GCA_027061425.1 Helicobacteraceae bacterium | reverse complement strand
ACAGGTACACTTCCATACTCTGCTCTTTTTTGATGTAGTCTGAAATAAGATAACTGTCTCTTGGCATAAAAAGCATGTCACCATCACTGGCGGTATAGCTTTTGTAGTCAAAGGTCTCGATCTTAACAGTTCCGGATTTTATATAGACCAGAGAGTGCGAGACAATGATCTTTTCCATGTTTAACATGTCATGTGTTAGTTTTTTGTATAAAATGGCATTGTTTTGGTATGCTAATATTGGTGTGATGGCGTCAAGTCCATACATTGCTTGAGGTAAGGTATAGAAATCTGGTTTTATAGTATTTCCTTAATCTATAGTGGTACGTTTATTCGCGCCGACTAACCAATATGCAATAGCAAGTGCAACGATAACCCCCGCAATGACCATGAGTTCATCACTTTTTTTGGCTGAAAGAGAATAAATGAGTACCTTTCTGATCAGTGCTGCCATGGCCAGCATGATAAAGGCACCGATGGCAAAGCCCTTGCCCTGAAGATGGTTGATCTCTTCGTGGATCAGCTCTATAGCCGCCCAGAGTACCAACAAGCTACCCAAAACAGTCAAGATCCCCTTTTCTATGCCGATGTCAGAGAAGAAGAGCAGGTAAATGTCATAGCCAAAGAGCGCGATCGCAAAAAAGGCAACAAGTGCCAAGGCAACAGCTAAGAAGTAGTTGATGTACGAGTTAAATTTTTTAAGTCCCGTCAAGATGCTTTTTTCTACTTTTGAAAGAGAGAGGAACTTCCCCAACTCTTCCTCTCTATAGGAACTGGTTAAAACATCCAAGTTAATGTCAATGATCTTTTCTACTGCTTTTATCTCTTTAACGTGTTGGGTCTTGTCTTTAAAGTTTTCTTCAATATTGGCGAGGATAAAAGTCCTGACAAAGGTAAAGGCGGAGTTGACATAGTGTGTAGGAAGACCGATCTTGACATGGATCTCACCGATTTTATAAAGGTAGGTAAAGTAGTGTAAATCATAAGTGCCGTTAAAGAGGTTGATATACCACTCTTTTATCTTGGAGCGATGGTGGGCGATAATCTGCTTGTTTTTTAAAAACTGTGCAGTCTTTCCAAATCCCCAGATATAGTCATAGAAGCCATCAATGAACTCTTCTGCTAAAGCCTCCATTCGTGGTTGAAGCTCTTGTAAAATCAGTGCTTCCTCTTCAGTGAACTGGTAATGTTCTTTGAGCTCTTTATAATGTTGCATGGTCATCTCCTCTAATAATTTTAGAGTATATCTTTTTTAATTTTTAATACCAAATAATCTTTAACTACATAGCTATTCAATAATATTAAGTGGATAAAATGTGTTTATTACTTTGAGGAATTGTTATGATTGTTTTACTGTTTAGTCTGTTGTCGCTAACATTTTTAGCTATCTATTTTGGATATATAAAACTCTCTTTTTCACTGTTTGCAGTAACGATGGTTCTGTTCGTTTCGTGGTTTGCTTATCATGCCACCGACACGTTAAATATAAATCTTTAAAAGGTGTGAATAATGACAAATAATATAGTAAGAAAGTTACACATTGTTGCACTTTTACTCTTAGCCATGCCTCTTATCGGCGCTTATAGCATACAACTGTTTATGCATGAGATGCCATGTCCTTTGTGTCTGTTACAGCGCGTAGGAATGTTAGCGGTTGCAGTAGGATTACTGATGAACCTACGTTTTGGTGTACATCCTGTGCATTATGGACTAAGTATCATTGCCGCTCTGGTAGGTGCAGCGGTTGCCACCCGTCAAGTTCTGCTACACATTGTTCCTACAGCTGATGGCATTACTGGATTTGGAGACACAGTTTTAGGACTACATCTATACAGTTGGTCAGTTGTCGTTTTTCTCTCCTCAATTTTAGGTGTTGGGTTATTAATGACATTGATGAAATGGGGAAAAAACTTTGAATCAGAAGTTATCACTTTAAACAATGTAGAAAAAGGGGTGTTTTTCCTTTTTATTTTTATAGGTTTAGCCAATGTGGCAGGTGCCTTTTTAGAATGTGGCTTGATACCTTGTCCAGATAACCCAATCTCTTATAAATACTGGTAAAAGTCGCTGTATGCGCTTCTAACGATAGTGATTTAACAAGAAGTGTGACAAAAAAGTGATGTGTTGTTGATTCTGTTTTATTATAATATATATACAAAAATATAATATAAAGGATTATTGATGCCTAGACGAATTTCATGGTGGGTAGGGGGCATTTTAATGGCGCTTCTACTGCTTTTTACATTTTCTACTTTAGGAGCCGGGCGCCCGTTTGGTGCCTCAACCTACGTTCCCTATTTTGCAGGGATCTTGTTTGACCTCGATCCACAAAAATACCCTTATCTTCAAGAGGTCCATAACGCCGGAGCTTGGGAAGGCGTGATGTTACTGGGTGCCTTAGTGGGTGGGTTTTTTACCTCTGTTTTTATCACTAAGAGTTTTCGCTTTAGTATTATGCCAACGGGTTGGAAAAAGTATAAAAACAACTCCGTAACGTCACGTCTTGTTTGGAGCTTTATCAGTGGATTTTTACTGATTATTGGAGCGCGTATGGCAGGTGGTTGTACCAGTGGACACTTTTTGAGTGGTATGGGACAGACTGCTATCAGTAGTATGATCTTTGGTGGTGTGGTATTGATCACTTTGGTGGTGACTGGAAAGTTGTTTTATAGCAAGGAGGCTTTAGATGATTGATCGTATTTTAGGGATGTTTACAACAGTTTCTCAAGAACCCCATGGCTCTGTATGGATTGTGTTTCTAATCGGTGTTGCTTTTGGAGTCATCGTTCAGTACAGTCGTGTCGACAAGTTTGAAAAGATTGCTGGTTTTGCGATGTTACGGGACACGGTTGTGCCTAAGATGCTTTTTTTGGCCATAGGTATTTCGAGTATTGCACTATACTTTATGGTGGAAGCAGGGTACGCTTCGTTTCATCCTAAACCGGTGATGTTAGGTGGTCTGATTATTGGCGGTATCATCTTCGGCGCGGCCATGGCGATTTTTGGTAAATGTCCGGGAACGGGTCCTATTTCTATTGCTGAAGGACGCATCGATGTTATGGTGGGCGCTGTTGGTGGTATTTTTGGTGGATTGGTCTTTACAGTCTATTTTGACACCTTTAAAAAGATCATAGGTGAGAGCTTAGGCAAGCCAACTTTAATCTCACTTTTTCAAGGACATGAGACACTGGT
>JALSUN010000094.1 GCA_027061425.1 Helicobacteraceae bacterium | reverse complement strand
CGTAGTAACATAGCGGCCCAGTCTTGAGACTCTGTACCTCCTGCACCTGGGTGTATAGAGACGATGGCATTGTTGACATCTTGCGGTGCACTTAAAAGCATAGCCACTTCCATACTTTTTACTTGTTCATCCAAGTGTTCTGCTTCAGAAAAGAGCATCTCTATGGTCTCTTCATCTGACTCCTCTTTTCCCATCTCATAAAGTTCTTGTGCGTCATTTAGCGCATCTCTTGCTACGGTGAATTTTTCAAGTTTACGTTCGAGTTGTGTCTTCTCTTTTTGGACATTGGCCGCATGGGCTGCATCATTCCAAAAGCCATCAGAGGCTTCAAGTGCTTCTATCTCTTTTAGTTGATCAGTGATTTTCTCAGGTTGAACAACGCCAGCGATGTTCTCCATTTTGATGGCAAGTGTTTTTAACAGTTCTGTGTATTCGTAATGGTCCATAAAGTGTCCAATAAATTAGGAAAATCTCTAAAACCTTAAGTATAAAAGATACTGAGGATTTTTAGAGATGCCCTTTGATATAATTGCGATTATATTCTATAAGGGCTTAAAACATGAGGGTTGTTTATTCACCGAGAGAGCTTCAAAACTTACTTAAAGAAGAAAAGGGGAGCATAGGCTTTGTTCCTACCATGGGGGCACTGCATCTGGGACATCGCACTTTGATAGAAGCATCCAAAAAAGAGAATGAGATTACAGTAGTCTCCATTTTTGTCAACCCAACACAGTTTTTAGAAGGTGAAGACTTAGATGCCTATCCTAGAAAAGAGGATGCAGACAAAAAAGTATGTGAACTTAGTGGTGTGGACTATCTTTTTTACCCAACTGTTGAGGCGATATATGGTAAGGACGAAGTACACTTAAATGCACCCAATGTCAGAGGTTATATTATGGAGGGCACTTCACGTCCAGGTCACTTCTCTGGTGTCTTGACTGTTGTAAACAAACTTTTAAACATTGTACAACCTACTCATGCCTATTTTGGAAAAAAAGATGCCCAGCAGTTAATGCTTATAGAGACAATGGTAGAGAACCTCTTTATGGATGTCAGTATTGTTCCGATGAATACAGTACGAGAAAAAGATGGTTTGGCAATGAGCTCTCGTAATGTGTATCTAAATGAAAAAGAGCGTGTAGAAGCACTCAACATCATAAAATCTTTAAGAGAGGCAACGCAGATGATTATGGAAGGCGAACGCGATGTTGCGAAGATAAAGCAAGAGATGTTCAAGACCTTGACACCTTTAGCAGTAGAATACATTACTATAGTCAGCAGAACATTTGAACCTATAGATAAAGTGATACTTGGAAATACGGTTATTTTAGTAGAGGCACTCAGTGGTACAACACGTCTTTTAGATAACATTTGGGTTTAAATCTTATTTAAACCTTAAATTAAGTAATAATTAAGGTTATTCCCCTATACTTCCGCTATCAAAAATTAGAAAGGGTGCAATATGAAATTTACAAAAATTGCAACACCTGAGCAGATTAAACAAGACTGGATCTTGATCGATGCTGAAGGTAAGACGTTCGGTCGTTTAATTACTGAGGTTGCAACACACCTTCGTGGTAAAAACAAGCCGTACTTTACTCCAAACCTTGACTGTGGTGACTATGTAGTTATCATCAACGCTTCTAAAGCGAAGTTCAACGGTGCTGGCAAGCTAGCAAACAAAGAGTATTTCTCTCATAGTGGTTACTTCGGTTCTACTAAGAGTGTTAAGATGACAGACCTTCTTGAGAACAACCCTGAGAAACTGTTTAGACTTGCAACACGCGGTATGCTTCCGAAAACGACGCTTGGCCGTGCAATGTTGAAAAAATTAAAGATTTACGCTGGTGCAGAGCATCCTCACACAGCGCAGATCGCTAAGTAAGGACTGACATAATGGCAGCAACTAAAATCTACGCAACAGGACGTCGTAAAGCGTCTATCGCAAAAGTATGGTTAACTCCAGGTACAGGTAACATGACGATCAATGGTCTTTCACTAGACGCATGGTTGGGTGGTCTTGAAGCTAAAAAGCTTCGTGTAAAGCAACCATTGGTTCTTTGTAAACAAGACACATCTGTTGATATCGTAGCAACTACTCTTGGTGGTGGTTTCGGTGGTCAAGCAGACGCACTACGTCACGGTATCTCTCGCTGTTTGGTAAAGATGGACGATTCACTTCGTGCTACTCTTAAGCCAGAAGGCATGATGACTCGTGATTCACGTGTTGTTGAGCGTAAGAAACCAGGTAAGCGTAAAGCACGTCGTTCACCTCAGTTCTCTAAGCGTTAATCGTTACACTTTTTTTACAATACCTTCGGGTGTTGTAAGCTCTTCTTCTATTCCTTCTCTACACATTAAGTTTTATTGAACATTTCATCATCTTATATTTAATTCAGTTTTCACTTCTTATCTGCTAGAATTTTATTTCAACTTTTACCGCCCTTCACCAAAGTCTCTACATGTTGAGAGATTTTTCTGAATCGCTCTAAAAGAAAATGATATGACCTTTTATCGTGAAGATAAAAAGGCAAGGAGCAGTGACTTGAAAAAGATTACAATGGCATTAGCAGCATCATTAATCGCGATGAGTGCGACTGCTGCTACTGAAGTAGACAATCCTGTAGATTGGTTTGCCAAGGGTAAGGCTCATGGTAATATAAAATATTACTTTATAGAGACAAACAAAAACAAAGAAAATCTAAATAAGGGTACATCTTCTGCATATGCCCACTCTATTGGTGGTCAGTTAGGTTATACAACAGCGAAACTCTATGGTTTTACTATGGGTGCAACGTTTATGACTACGAATCCGTTTGCATTACCAGACAATGTTGACACCTCAATTATAGGTCGTGATAATGCAGTACAGTTAGGAAAATCTCCCGGCGATCCTGTAGCTCAGAAAAGCTTTTCTGTTCTCGGTGAAGCATATTTAGATTATCAATTCCAAGGTTTAGATGCTTGGTATGGTCGTCGTGTTGAAGCGACTCCATTGGTCAATCCTAAAGAGGTTCGTATGATCCCTTCTTCTATTCAAGGGGGCGATCTCTCTTACAGTTTTGAAAGCGGTTTGAAAATCGGTGGTGGATACTTAGACAAGTTCAAACAGCGTACATCAAGCCGTTTTGTGAATATTGTTGAGCATGCACTTGGCGATAAAACTGAAGAGATAACTGGACATAAAAAAGGTAACGTACTTCCTGCCTATTTAGAGTGGAGAGATGCCCATCATACTGTGCGCCTTTATAACTACTACTCTCAAGACTTTATGAACTTGACCTATTTTGATGCAGTTCATAAACATGAGGTCAACAAAGATTTTTCATGGTCTGTTGGAGTTCAAGGAATGCATCAGCATGGTGTCGGTCACTCAAGAGGCGTGATGGAAAATAATGCCAGTGCTTATGGTGGTACGATCAATGGCCGCTTCTTTGGACTTAAAGCGGGTGCAAAATATGCAGATAGCTCTTTCCTTCTGGCTTATACCAATGTCTTAGGTTCTCGTGATAAAGAACACAACTCATTGGCACTACCATGGGATGGAACACCGCTTTTTACAGATATGATTACATCTAATGACCTCTTTACCTCTAATTACGGTAAAGGTTTGACCAGTAGTGGTGGTTACATTGCAGGTACGTCAGGGATCAAAGCCGGTTATACGCAGAAGTATGACTTTACTGATGTGAAGGGTTTCAAGTCTGTACTCTCATACGCATATTATGACAACAAAAACTTCATTAAAGCGCAACAAGATATCAACCTTGTACTCGCTTATAGTATTAGTGATTTTTCATTGGCACTAAAAGGTATTTGGGTCGACAACAATGCTGGTAACAGTGCGGAAGATGCCGATGTTAAAGCCGGTGAGACAGGTGCTTCGATCGTTCAGATCGATAAACTAACACAGTATCGCGTTATTGCGAACTGGAAATTTTAATTAAAAGGAAATGAACATGAAAAAAACAATTTTAGCAATGAGTGCGGCAGCAGCACTTTTAATGACAGGATGTGGTGGTAGCGAAGCAGAGGCGACAGCACCAGAAAAAGCAGCACCAGCGGAGCATGCAGAAGCAGCGCACCACGAAAAGCACTGGAACTATGAAGAAAATGGTCCGGCACACTGGGAAGAGTTCTCTAAGACTTGTGGTACAGGTCATCACCAGTCACCGATCAACATCATCCCAGGTAAGACAGTGTCTATGAATCATCAGTATGATCTTACTCTTAATGAAGATGTGGACAGTATGGCATCAATCATTGACAACGGTCACTCTATCAAGGTGACACCAAAGAAGAGTGGTACGATCACACTTCATGGTGAGAAGTTCAAACTGCTTCAGTTCCATTTCCATGGCAAGAGTGAACACACTGTAGATGGTAAACGTTATGACATGGTCATGCACATGGTTCACCAAAATCCGGAGACCAAGCAGTTAGCGGTTGTCGCTGTTTTCTTTAAAGAAGGCAAAGAGAACCCTATCTTGGATAAAGTTATCCATAACGTTGGAGGAGAGGCTGATATTGATCCTCAAAATCTTCTTCCTAAAGATACAGTAGATTACTACCACTACATCGGTTCACTAACAACACCACCATGTTCTGAGAACGTTCAATGGTACCTTCTTAAAGAGCCGGTAGAAGCTTCTAAAGAGCAAATAGATGCATTTAGAAAGTACTACGTAGACAACGAGCGTCCAGTTCAAGAGCTTTACGATCGTCACGTAGAGTCTAACTAAGACCGTCTGACTAGAGCAGGCTTTCTGCTCTAGCTTTACCCACTTCCTTTCTCTATCTACTTTTTAAACATCACTTTTTTATCACTGTTAAAACAAATAGGTTATACTTGTTTTTGAGATTAAAAATATTTAAAACATCTCATTATGTTTAGAGGGATATTATGGCAGCAGAGACACTGATCAAAGGCAATGCACTTTTTCAAGAGAGTTATTTTAAAAAAAATGAGACAGAGTTGGTTCGTTTGGCTAAAGAAGGTCAAAACCCAAAAGCCTTGTATATTGGCTGTTCAGACTCCCGGGTTATTCCTGACCTGATGATGCAGACCAACCCTGGCGACATGTTTGTCATTCGTAACGTTGGTAACTTTGTCGCCCCTTATAGTCCCAGTGTTGATTACCACTCGACTGCTTCGGCTATAGAGTATGCGGTGAGTGTTTTAGGTGTTGAAGAGATCATCATCTGTGGGCATACCCATTGTGGTGCTTGTAAAGCGCAGTTTGAGACTATAGACAACCCTGAACTTATCCATACCAAGCACTGGTTGAAGCTGGGTGAACCGGCTAAAGAGTTGGCCATAAAAGCTATTGGCGCAGATGCTGATAAAGAGAGACTCCTACGCCTGACCGAACAGTTCTCTATTATTACCCAGTTAGAGAACCTCTTGACCTATCCTTCCGTACAGCGTCGTGTTAAAACAGGAGAGATCAATATTCATGGTTGGTACTATGATATTGAAAATGGGAACATAGATTATTATGACCCAGAATATTGTCTTTTTCAGCCTCTAAGTGCATTAGACACCGATGCATAGGCTTTATGCTTAGCCCTTTCCATTGATTAACTTCCTCTTTGTATACTTTCGTCATTAAATATTAAGGATATCTGTGAAGAAAAAACTTTTAATTATTGGTGCTATTGTTGTTGCTGTATTAGCTGTGGTCCCTGTTGTGGGAAATGTTAGTGTCACTAAAGTGGTGGACAATCGCATTAAGATGCTCGATGAAAATGGTATTAAAGTTGAAAAACACGATAATGGTTCGACCTATACACAGACAAAAACACATTATGAGTTTATCTTAGAAGACCCAGAGGCACTACAAAAGTATATTGACTCGCTTTCAGAAGCACAAGTCCCTGCTTATGTGAGTGCTATGCTTGATGATGTTGTTATGGGCGCAGATGTCTCTTACTCAAACATGTTGGTAGCAAGCAGTGTGACGATAGAACTCTATCCTGTCGCTTTCACTCAAGAGGCGAGTGAGCGCATGAAGGCTGAAGATGCTGGACTTTATACACAGATGGTACAGATGTTAGATGAGAAGACTTTTCTCTATCATATGGATTACGATGTAGCGGGTTCTACCTTTAAAGGGTACATCAAAGATATCGATAAAACGATCACTTTTCAAGATGGTAAAAATGCAAAGATTCTTTTTACATCTGCTACTTTTACGGGGAAAGGCACATTGGTAAAGCCAGAAAGTGTTCTCTTCAATGTTAAAAATGCTGATGTTGATTTTGCCCTTCCTGAAGGTGCCAAGATGATGTTAAAACTTAGTGATCTGAAAAGTAGCAGTGACTTTTCTGCAAAGTACAGTTTTAACCTAGACTATAAACTCTCGAGTTTCGACTTCTTTTTTAAAGATCCAGCAGGTGAACTACAAGTGGATGCTACGGACATAGAGATGCGTTCAGCATCGATAGTGACAGACAAAAAAATGGACTCAAGTGCCTTCGCAAGTGTGAAGACTTTCAAGATGCATGACCTTAATGGTTCTATGGAGGTAGATGGTTTATTTGTGGAAGCAGATTTGAAAGGTATAGATGAAGCAGCTTATCTAGCATTTCAAAAAGCCTCTAACCAAGCAGGACCATCATCACAGTACACAGCCTTAGCAGCTTTAGGGATCGTCTCCAAAGGCTTTAGTTTGGATGTTAAGCGTTTGAGTACAGAGAACATCACCATAAAAGACTCTGAGAAGATGGCAGGTTTTTCACATAAATTACATTTAACAGTGAAACCTGATGCCGCTTTAATCCAAACCATACAAATTTCACCTATGGCTGCAGCAAACAACATTGCCTTAGATGCAAATCTAAAGTTTTCTAAAACACTCTACACGTACATTCAAACACACACCCCTAATATGAAGATGTTGGACATGTATGCTGAAGTAGTGGGAGATGATGTTCTTTTTAACCTGACACTTCAAGATGCACAACTCATGATCAATGGAAAGAAACTCTAAACCTCTTACTCTGAGGTGTGTTATAATGCTTGAAAAAGAGACGCTATGAAAACTGTTTTTATGCTTTTTATACCGTTTCTGCTTATGGCAAGTACGCTACATTTAAGTACCTCTTCTAACCCCTCACGTATTAACCCTATCTTAGCCACAGACTCTGCAAGTTCTGAAATAGCAAACCATATATTTAATGGTCTGGTTAAGTATGACAAAGATGCTAAAAATATTGTAGGTGATTTGGCTGAGCGTTTCTATTTTGAAGACAACACCACACTTGTTTTTGAACTCAAAAAAGGGATAACCTGGCATGACGGTGCTCCCTTTAGTGCTAAAGATGTACTTTTTACCTATGAACTTATCAATGCGCCTCAAGTGGTCTCTCCTTACACGTCAACCTTTCGTATGGTCAAGGCTGTAGAACTTATCAATGATTATAAACTCAAGGTAACCTACAAAGCACCATACTTTAAAGCATTAGAACTCTGGATGAGTGGTATTTTACCCGAGCACCTGCTTAAAGATGAAAAAAATATCATGAGTGCAAAGTTTAACACCAAGCCTATAGGTACAGGACCTTACCGTCTGACCAAACTGGAGTTTTCAAAAAATATAGAGTTAAGTGCTTATGATGGTTATTTTGAAGGTCGCCCCAAGATCGATACCATTGTCTATCATGTCATTCCTGATGCCAATACACGATTTTTGATGTTAAAAACAGGAAAAATAGAGGTAGGCAGTTTAGAAGCGATGCAGATAGAGCGTCAAGTGCAGCCTGAATTTTTTAACAAGTATAAGGTCATAGAAGATATTGCCCACGCCTATACCTATTTGGGGTTTAACTTAAGACGTGAGAAGTTTCAAGACCCAAGAGTCAGAGAAGCACTTTCACTTGCGATAGATAGAAAAGAGTTGGTAGACATTTTGTTTATGGGTCATGGCGAAGTCTGTACGGGACCCTTTTTACCAGGTGGTCCCTCTTTTAACCCCAATGTTAAAACACCAACACCCAACCTCGTAAAGGCAAAAGCCCTTTTAAAAGAGGCAGGATATGATGAAAACAACCCCTTCCATTTTGAGATTGCTACCTCAAACTCAAGTTCTATTCGTCCATATGCTGCACAGATCTTGCAGTATCAGCTTCAACGGGTGGGTGTTGATGTCACCCTTCGTGTGATGGAGTGGCAAGCTTTTCTAAATATGGTCGTTTTTCCAAGAGCCTTTGACACAGTGTTATTGGGATGGTCTCTCTCCCTCTCCCCTGATCCGTATCTGCTTTGGCACAGTGATAGTGACAAACCAGGTGGTTTTAACTTTATAGGTTATAACAATCCTAAGGTAGACAGTCTCATAGAGAAGATGGAAGTGACGATACAGCGCGATAAGTTAGCAGATGTACAGCAAGAGATCTTTGCTGAAGTGGTGGCGGACAATCCCTATCTATTTCTTTTTATCCCTAATAGCATCCAAGTAGTTGATAAAAATATAAAGAATGTTGAACCAACCCTTAATGGCATTTGGCACAATTACATAGAATGGGAAATACAAGAGTAACTACAATGACAAAAAAGGAAGACATTGACCATATTATTTGATTTAGATGGGACACTCATCGACTCTACAGAAGCTATTTTAGAAAGTTTTCACAACTCATTTGACATTCATAACTATCCACATCCAGAAGATGAGGCTATAAAAGCATTAATAGGTCATCCATTAGATGTTATGTACAGAGACCTTGGGGTTGAAGAAAGCAGGGTGTGGGATTTTGTAACAACCTATAAAGAACACTACCGCGTTATCTCTACACAAAAAACCATACTGTTATCAGGAGCGAGAGAAGCAGTAGAAGAGGCAGCCACTTTTGCGCGTTTAGGGATCGTTACAACCAAAACAGGTAAATACTCTCGTGTCTTGATGGAATATTTTTCTTTGATGGACTATTTTGAAGTACTTATTGGACGTGAAGATGTGGAGCATCCTAAGCCACATGCTGAGCCTATACTCAAGGCCATAACAGAGATGGGAGTCTCTAAAGAGGATTGTTGGATTATTGGAGACACCCGTTTAGACATGGGGTCAGCAAAAAATGCAGAGATTGGAGCTGTTGGTGTTTTAAGCGGCTATGATAATGCTGAACAATTAAAAACATTAACTGATATTATAGATAATGATGCTCTAAATGCAGTGAGACGTCTTAAAAAGATGGTAGAAAAGTCACGTTAAAAGCACCCTTTATTCAATCCTAAAAGAGTGAAGCTTCATTTAAGAGCAACTAGCTTAAAATACACCATATTCAGATTTCTGTTAACACAGAAGACACTTAAGGAGACTTTATGCTCGAAATTAGATGGCATAGCCGTGCTGGTCAAGGTGCTGTTACAGGTGCTAAAGGATTAGCAGATGTAATCTCTACCACTGGTAAAGAAGTTCAGGCGTTCGCGTTCTATGGTTCAGCGAAGCGTGGAGCAGCAATGACGGCTTATAACCGTGTTGATGAAACACCAATTATGAACCATGAAAAATATATGGAGCCAGACTTTGTTTTTGTTATTGACCCGGCACTTGTTTATACTACAGATGTAACGGTTAATGCAAAAGAAAACACTGTTTTCATTATTACAACGCACATGTCAACTGAAGAGCTGGTGGCTTCTCAGCCTAAATTAGAGGGTAAAACAGTTTATACTGTAGACTGTATCAAAATTGCACAAGAGACTATCGGTCGTGCCATTCCAAATACACCGATGCTTGGTGCATTTATGAAGATTTCTAAGATGTACGATATAGAGTTTTTTAAAGAGAACATGAAACGTATTCTAGGAAAATTACCACAAAAAATTATCGATGCAAACATGTTGGCGATCCAACGTGCATACGATGAAGTAAAATAAGGAGCCACAGATGCAAAATAACGGATGGGATGAATTCGAAATCGGTGCAATGCTCCGCTCGTTTAACGGAGAAGTAAAAGATCTCTCTACAACACTTCAAGAAGATCGTAACTACTCAAACAACAACTCGTTTACTGCGAGTGTTGCTGACTGGCGTATTGAAAAGCCTGTGTTCAACAAAGACTTCTGTATTGATTGTCAATTTTGTTGGATCTACTGTCCAGATATCTCTATTATCTCTCGTGACAAGAAGATGATTGGTATCGATATGGATCACTGTAAAGGGTGTGGAATTTGTGTAGAGGTTTGTCCTACAAACCCTAAATCACTTCTCATGTTCCCAGAACAAGCAGACGAAGAGGCAGAACTTGCAGGTTGGCCTGAGAAAGATAAAGAGGAAAAATAATGGCATTTGATAAAATGGAACTACGTGAGACAGAAGTTTGGGACGGTAACTTTGCCGCTGCTCAAGCACTACGTCAAGTACAGATCGATGTTGTTGCAGCGTACCCGATTACGCCATCAACACCGATTGTTGAAGGTTATGCAAAATTTCTAGCTGACGGTTATGTCGAAGGCGAATTTGTAATGGTTGAGTCAGAACATGCTGCAATGTCAGGATGTATTGGTGCGTCAGCTGCCGGTGGACGTGTTGCTACAGCAACTTCGTCTCAAGGTTTTGCACTTATGGTTGAGACACTGTATCAGGCATCTGGTATGCGTCTTCCTATTATTCTTAACGTGGTTAACCGTGCACTTGCTGCACCACTGAACGTTAATGGTGACCACTCAGATATGTACCTAGGTCGTGACTCGGGTTGGATTCAGTTCGATGCTTACTCTCCACAAGAAGCGTATGACCTTAACTTCATCGCATTTAAAGTAGCAGAAGACCATGAGGTACGTTTACCAGCAATGGTACACCAAGATGGTTTCATGACATCTCATACTGCTCAGGGTGTTAAGACCTTGAGTGATGATGATGCTTATAGTTTTGTTGGTAACTTTAAACCAATGAACGACATGCTTGACTTTGATCATCCGGTAACACATGGTGTTCAGACGGAAGAAGACTGGCACTTTGAGCATAAAGCGC
>JALSUN010000093.1 GCA_027061425.1 Helicobacteraceae bacterium | reverse complement strand
ACCTCTAGCTAGTTTTAATACTTTTTTGTGACGACGACGTCTTACGACACCTGTTTTTACTCTTGGCATGTTTTTCCTTTTTTCTTGACCATTTGATTAAATGTTAATTTAAAATTCACGGTGCCACATGGTAGTGGTCTTGCCCAGTTTGCACTGGAGAATGTTTGTTAAATGATCTTAGTTGATCATCGCTTTGATGTTCTTAACGTCTACTTTTGCAACTAATTTAGGTGCATTTTGTTCGCGACGTGTTTGTGCATCTTGTTTGGTAAGGATGTGGCTTCTGTTCGCTGTACCGCGTTTGATCTGGCCGTTCTTCTTTACTTTAAAACGCTTAACAGCGCCTTTTACAGATTTCATCTTAGGCATAATAACTCCTCTCTAATTTTAACTATCTTGACCCGTAGGGGCAAAACAAGTCCGTGATTATATCGAAAAAGTTATTAATCTACTATATTTTACTTTTGTTTGGTGTTTTTATCTTTGCATATTGTTTTAGCATAAAGGTTTTTACCTCTGCACGGTGTTTTTGTATCACCGCATCACTCGCTCCTCGGTAGCTGTGGTCTGCTCCTTTAACAACATGCATGCTTGAGGGGATGCCCTCTTCTTGTAGTTTTTTAAAAAGGGCGAAGGATTGGGCTATGGGTACGGTCTTGTCTGCGTCACCATGTGCGATGTAGACAGGTGGTATGTTAAGGTGTACCATGCGTAGGGGTGAGATCTTGTCGAGAGAGGCATCACTAATGAACTGGCTCCACCATGGCGCATTATCTTGTTCTCTGATCAACTTCACAGCGTCTGTGGGGCCATACTCATCTACTATAAACATAATGTCATGAGACTTTTTAGAGAGTGTAAAACCTGTTACAAGAGCAAGATTTGCACCTGCTGAATGGCCATGAAGACCGATATGATGGGGGTCTAAATGGTACTGTTGGGCATGTTCTTGTATATAGGTAATCGCATCAAAACAGTCTGAAACCATAGCCGCTATGCCCGCTTGAGAGACAAAACGATAATCAATGCTCACCACGGTGACACCCGCTTGGCGCAGTGAATGCATGGTTTTGTTATAAAGATTGACAAGATCTTTGTCTCCACGAAGCCATGAACCACCATGAATATAGAAGTAGACGGGAGAGGGTGTCTCGCTGTGAATGAGAGGTTCGTATATGTCGAGTTTAAGATCAAACAAAAGTGTACTTTTATAGAGTATGTCTTTATGTATCACACCCTCTTTACTCTCCTGCTCTTTGGCTTGATCTATAAGCTGTTTCATGTGAGGGGTGTTGTCAACGGTACACCCGCTAAAAAATAATAATAAGATTAATAATATTTTATACATAATGTATTACTGCTATGATCTTTAGCAAAAAAAATAGCTAAGATTCACTTGTTGGCTCTTTATGTTTTAGCATGTTTTTCAAGAAAGGAATGTTTGAAATGAGATGCGCTTTTGGAGAGAGCGCACTCTGCAATAGACCATTAAAGGTCTCTTCATAAAGGTTGTCAGCATCTTGGTCTATGGCCATAAAGCCATCAATAATAAGAGAAGAGAGACCATGTAAGGTGGACCAGATGATGACAGCTCTCGTAAAAGAAGGTTCTTGTTTTAGCATCTCTAAGGACTGTCCCTCTTCTACCGCTAACTTTAGTGCCCCAAACCCACTACAGTCTTCATCTTCTATGCTCATCACACCATCTCTAATCGGCGCATACTTGTGACCAAAGAGAAGTCGGTAGAGGTTAGGACGTTCTTTTGCGAAGGTGATATAGAGCTTTCCTGAGAGAAAAAATCGGTCAACAAGAGGGGTGGAAGTGTCCCTTAAAACAGGAGAGATCGTCTGGTCAAACTGCTCAAGTCCCTCTATAATGAGTGCCTCTATGAGCGCCTCTTTAGAGCTAAAATGTCTGTAAATAGCTGAGCGAGAAGTACCTGTGGCATCGGAGAGGACTTTAAGGGTCAGTTTTTCTATGTCCTCTGTTTGTAAAAACTCAAAAGCAATTCGTAAAAATTCCTCTTTTAAGTTGCCATGGTGAAAGTGGGTCTTAATCATAAAAAAGTGTATCACAAAGTGCCTAAAGTGAACAAAGATTACTTGAACAAATAGAGCTGTTTTATAGCTCTTCTTGTCTCAGAACACAATCACTGGTGATGCCATGAAGCTGCGGATGTTCTGTCTGCAGGGTGAGTGAAGGGTTGATGCCAAAAATCTTAGTATAAAAAGCGAAAAAATGGCCCATATGTCTAAAATTCCATCGATAGGCTATTTTTGAGATAGAGCTTGTGGTAGGGTCTGTATACAAAAGGTTATGATGCACATAGTCCCAGTGGTTTAAGTTTCCCTAGTGCTTATGCTACTATAGGGATGTACTCCAAGATCACGATAACAAATAACATTTGGATAAACTACAATCCTATTTGGCTGACCACTCTTGCGGGATCAGACGCCTATAAAGAGAATGTTTAGGGAAAAGGAAACAGTACCCTGTTTACACATGAAGTGGCACTGAGCTATCAGATCACACCCCGTTTCAATGTGTGTTACTTTGGAAACTGGAGTGATGAAGTAGACTTTCTCGATGGCGGACAGCGCATAGAGTTTAATTATCAGTTATAGTACTGCAAGGAGATTGAGATGAGATTTTTTCTTTTATTGGCATTGACGGGGAGTCTGCTTTTTGGTGTAGAAGAGATACACCCCGGTATATTACAGGGGTATCTTCCTTCAAAAGAGAAACCGAGTAGTCTGGCCTTGTTGCGCCCGGCACCCAAACCGGGTTCGATGGAGGCTAAAAGAGATGAAGAGATCAATAATAGACTCTTAGCGCTTCAAGGAACGAAACGATGGGATCTGGCCAGAGATGATGCCAATATCTACTTCCCAAAAGCGGCAGATATTTTTAGTTGTGCTCTTGGGATCAATATTTCAGAGAAAAAGGCACCACATCTTTACACACTCTTGCGTCGCTCTTTAACGGATGCAGGATACTCTACTGAAGAGGCAAAAAAAGCTTACAAAAGAGAACGCCCCTTCGTGCAAAACCATAAGCCTATCTGTACACCAGAAGATGAAGCAGCACTGAGAAAAGATGGCTCTTACCCCTCCGGACATACGGCTTTAGGCTGGGCATGGGCCTTGATACTCTCAGAGGTGGCACCAGAGAAAGCAGATGCCATTTTGGCTAGAGGTATGGC
>JALSUN010000092.1:4337-11011 GCA_027061425.1 Helicobacteraceae bacterium | reverse complement strand
GACCGGCAAATGCAACGATGTCACCTGCTTCAGCCGTGTCGATCTCCATACGCTGAAGACCAAGGAAACCGATAAGCTTAGAGATCTTACCTTTTACAAGTTCGCCATCTGCTTTTGCAAGAAGAACGTTGTCACCCTTAGAGATCTGACCATTAAAGATACGAGCAATACCGATCTTACCAACATAGTTGTCGTAGTCTAGTGTAAATACCTGCGCCTGTGCAGAGTTCTCACGGTCACCTTTAGGCTCTGGTACATCATTTAAGATCGCGTTGAAAAGACAAGTAAAGTCACCATCTTCGTCATCCATATCTTCTTTAGCGATTCCATCACGCGCTGCAGCGTAGATAACTTTGAAGTCTTGTTGCTCGTCTGTTGCACCCATGTCAGCGAAGAGGTCAAACACTTCGTCAACAACACGGTCACACTCAGCTTCTGGCTTATCGATCTTGTTAATAACAACGATAGGCGTGATTCCCATTGCAAGCATTTTCTTAACAACAAACTTAGTTTGTGGCATAACACCTTCGTAAGCATCAACAAGGATCAAAGCCCCATCAACCATCTTAAGTACACGTTCAACTTCACCACCGAAGTCAGCGTGGCCCGGAGTGTCAATGATGTTGATCTTGTGATCACCATAACGGATCGCAGTGTTTTTAGAAAGAATCGTGATTCCACGCTCTTTTTCGATGTCGTTTGAATCCATAGCGCGTTCGTCGTGCTGCTCGTGGTCTCCAAATGTACCTGACTGCTGAAGCAGTCCGTCTACTAGTGTTGTTTTACCGTGGTCAACGTGTGCGATTACGGCGATGTTTCTGATTTTTTGCATCTTAATTCCTTGCATGTTTTCTGTCTTGTGATTAGACTTTTCATAGTCACTCAGATGAGTCTCTACAAAAAGCCTGATGTCAGCAGATTTTTAATTTTCGCGATTATACCTAAAAAGAGGTTAGAAACTGGTTTTATGTGACTATTAATCTTATTCTTGAAGGAATACGTGTTTATTGAGTCCTTTATATTTGATCATAATGACATTGATAACCATACAAATATAAAAAAGTTGATGTATACTAAAAGATCACATAAAACATAGGAATGCATCATGAGTCCCGCTACAAAACTGTTTAACATAAATCCCAGACAAAAGATGAAACTCGGTGCAGTTGCACTCTCTCTGTTCTACCTTTTCAGTGCACAGCTTTATGCTAAAGATGTCAAGATTCCTCTTAGCGACCAACAGATCAACAAAGTCTTACATGATGCCTATGAAAAGTTCAAAGATGACAACGGCGGTAAGAATGCTGACTACATCAAAGAGCTTGCTGTGGTCGATCCCAAGATCTTCGGCATCTCTATCGTCACCAAAGATGGCAAAGTCTATGAGGTGGGTGATACCAAGGCGCTTGTTTCCATACAGTCTATTTCAAAACCTTTTACCGCTGCACTTTTGATGCAGGAAAAAGGTAAAAAATTCCTGCAGGAGAAAGTCGGTGTCAACGCGACGGGAATGCCTTTTAACTCTGTCATCGCTATCGAACTTCATGGTCGTACCGCGAGTAATCCTCTTGTCAACGCAGGAGCGATCCAATCTACAAGCTGGATCGGGGCAAAAGATTCCAAAGAGCGCTGGATGAAGATCAAGAAAAACATGGATGGTTTTTCTGGTCGTAAACTACCTTTTAACCAAAAAGTCTACGTCTCAGAAGTTAACGACAACAAAAGTAACCAAGCCATCGCAAAACTGCTCGATGCCAACAATCTCATGGGCTCTGATCCACTTGAGGCCACTACAGTTTACACCAAGCAGTGTTCTGTCAACGTCGCAGCACATGACTTGGGCATGATGGGAGCAACCCTAGCCAACCATGGTGTTAATCCTAAAACCAAAAAACGAATGCTAAATGAAGAAAATGTTGCGCCCCTGCTTGCTGTCATGGCAACAGCAGGTCTGTATGATAATGCTGGTGACTGGTTATACCTCACAGGAACTCCTGCAAAAAGTGGTGTTGGAGGTGGTATTTTAGCTGTAGTACCAGGGAAATTGGCGATCGGTGTTGTCTCTCCACCACTTGACAAATACGGTAACAGCGTTCGGGGCCAAGAAGCAGCTATCTACATCATTGAGCAACTAGGGCTTAACCCTTACGCACAGTAAACGAACATCTATACAAAAGGGTTAAAAATGAAATATTCTTTAATCACAACGGTACTTTTAGCATTCACCACTGTAATGATGGCACAAGACTCCATTCAGCAAGGTAACATCTCTCAAGATCATACCTTTGAAAATGTAGTAAGTAGTGACGGTATCCACCTGGGTAAGGGATGGATAGTCAATATTGACGAACGTTTAGGCTGGGTTCAGTATGACTATAAAAATCCACCACCAGGCAATAAAAATATCAACAAAGGTCATATAGACTCAAAAGGTATTTACTTGATCAACAAAGGCTCTATTACTACGCCTACCATAGCCGGTTTTGCAGCAAAAATTACTGGTATTTATACTACTGACTTTGGTATTAATGATCCTGCTTATGAGACACGTACCTTTGTACCCAATCCTGCTGATCCAAAAGCTTTTGGTATTTTACAAGAGGCCTTTTTACGTTTTGACATGAACGGCAACCAGGCCCTCATCGGTCGTCAGGAGTTGACCACTCCTATGATCGATGCGGATGACTGGTACATGCAAGCAGACGCATTTGAGGTAGCCCACTACACCAACACTATGTTGGAGAACAATATGTTTGTCCTAGGTTACTTCTTCAAGATGGCCGGTGTTTGGGACTCTGGTGCTTATGATCCTGTCGTGGCACCGCGTGGTGGTACAGACTTTTACAGTATGTCGCAAGCATCTTTTGTTTCACAAACAGATAAAGACAATGCTAATGATGCAGGAGTGGTCTTTGGAGCTTATGAGTTAAGTTTAGATCATCATAATGTTCAAGTATGGGAATACTACGCAACAGACCTCTACAACACACTTTTTGCTCAATATGACTACAAAAACAGTATAGATGGCTTTTCATACATTGCCGGAGCACAGTTCATCAACTTTAAAGAGGTTGGCAAGTTAGCAGATAATGCTAAAAAAGATCGTGCACAAGGAGCACCAGGAAGAACTATTGATGCGAGCATGTACTCTGTTCGTTTTGATGGTAAATTTGACTTTGGTCTCAACTTTGCAACAGGTGCAACCAAATACTCAAATGGCGATGGGTTTAATTCAGTTCTTGGAGCATGGGGTGGTTATCCTTACTTTGCCAATGGCATGATCTTTCACTTTTTTGAAGCAGATACACTTAAAAATGCAGCCTCATACAAAGCACAGATTGGTTATGACATTATGGACAAACTATGGTTAGGTTACCGTCTCACATACTTTGATCTTGATCCAATGTATTCAAAAAGTTCTCTTAATGGTAAAGGGCAAGATACTATGATACTTAATGGTGTGCGCTTAAGTTATGGAAACCGTACAGGTGCTTACTTCACTGGTACTTATGAGCATCAAAACTTAAGTGAACAACCACAAACTTTCTCTCTGCGTCTTATTGGCGGATATAGATTTTAGAGTGCAGGAATTCCATTTACCTGCTTGCTTGTTTACCTTGATCAGCAACCCGTCCTGAAAATTCACTACAACGCTCCAAGTCAGATCGTAACTCTGCCGCCTCTTGATATGTGATCTCACCAAGTGACAATGACCCTTGTATCTCTTCTCGTGTTAAGTATGGATGTCCCATCATTCTTCCTTCTATTTTTCAATTTTAAAAGTTTAAAGAAAAAAAGTGTGAAAGTTGTGTGATAGATCATAGTTTTTAAACTTATTTCACCACCTTCAGCGTGGCTACGGCTACCCTAAAGAACCTCTGCCTTGATTATGCATAAAAGTACCCTCATTTAGATTTGTGTATTTAGTTGGTGCCGTAATATAAAAAGAGAAATACCTTCTACACTATTTCGACACAATCTTGTTCTATACTTTAATATACAAAGGATTCATATGAAAAAAAGTACTGCTGCACTACTGCTAACCCTTAGCTTTATCATTTTACTCTCAGGAATCTCCATGACCAAAACATGGTTGACTTCTATAAACATTCCAACAAACTCAACCTGTTTTTTAAGTAAAGAGATACAGAGCGATCCTCAGACCAGACGTGTCTGTTTAAAAGATAGATGTATTTTATATAGTGAGTGGATAAAACTTAGTGAAGATGAAAGAGAAGCCCTACAAAACGGATAAATGTTAGAGAATTAACATCATCCAAGCCGTACCTACTGTTAAAAAGACGACTGTATTGACTAAGGTCACAATCCCACCATATTTGTAGACCTCACTCGACTCCAAGTAACCACTTCCCACATAGATGACATTTGCCGAAGAACCTTGAGGGGTGATCAATGCATTGAAGTTGGTAGCAAAAAGCAACATATAGGTCATCATCTCTGCAGAAACACCTGCTTTCACTGCTACCCCTAAAAAAACACTAAAAAGTGCCAGCATCTGCGCTGTTTGAGAAACAAAAAAGTAGTGGATCAGTACATATGCCACTGTCAGTGCTACATAGACAACAGGCCAACTGTAACCTGCAACTGCCTGAGAGATAAAGGCACCTACCCACGCCATAAAACCTAGAGCTTCAAGGTTGACACTCAACGAAAAGAGAATAGAGAACCAAACTAAGGTTCCCAGGGCATTTCCCTCTTTTGCCAAGTCTTCAAGAGTAAAGATCTTGGCCACCATTAAAATCCCCAGTCCTAAAAATGCTACGGCCGTTTTGTCCAAACCCCAAGTGCCTGACATCATCCACAAAAAGACCATACCAATGAATACAGCCATCATAATCCACTCATTTTTACTGACCTTACCCATCTTTTGTAGTGATTGAACTGCCATCTCTGGTGCTTGGGGCGTCTCTTTCAACTCAGGAGGATAAACTATATATAAGATCCATGGTACCAAAACATAGAGTGTTAACACAGGTACAAAAGCGACCAGAGCCCAAGAACCAAAAGTGATGTCAACACCATAAGCCTCTGCCATTTTAGCACCTGCTGGATTAGCAGCCATTGCCGTCAACCATAAAGAAGAAGAGAGGGTCAAACCTGCCATAGAAGAGAGCATCAAAAAAGCACCCAACTTTTTTCTAGTGCCATCTCCTACTTTAGAACCACTGTCAAGTGCAAGCGCGTTAATAATAGGAAACAAAATCCCTGAACGCGCGGTATTACTAGGAAAGGCGGGAGAGATAAACATGTCTGCTGCGATGATGGAGTAAGAGAGCCCCAAACTTGACTTTCCAAAACGTTTAATGATCATGAAAGCGATACGACGCCCCAATCCTGACTTAATCACCCCTCTTGCTATTAGAAATGCCACAATAATCAGAAGTATAAAACCTTGTGAAAAACCACTATAGGCCTCTTTAGGCTCAAGGGTACCACTCAAAACAGCAGCAGAGAGGGCTAATATGGAGGAGGTAAAGATGGGAAGCGCATTGACCATGACCGCTAAGATTGCACTGATAAAAACAGCGAACAGGTGCCAAGCCTCAGGCTTTAAACCTTCTGGTGTTGGTAGGAACCATAAAAATAGAGCAAAAACAACAATACCTAATTGAACATAATGTTCTTTATAACTTTTTTGTAATTGTCCTCCCATTTTAGCCCCTCTGTTTCATACTAATTTTTAACATTATAACCCTATAATATGCCAAATTATATTGTTTTTTCCAAAAAGGCTGCATCATGCAACATTTTCGATTATTATTTCTTTTTTTAGTACTATTTTCCTTCTTTAATCTCTCTGCACAAGAAGGTCATGACCAACAACAAAATGAAGTGCAAGTACCTAAGTTTATAGCACTGAGTGATGTCCCTCAAGAAGCAGTGGATACTTTAGAAAAATTAAAAAAAATTAAAAAAATTTTTGCTGATAATCAAGAAGTTCAAGAGGCACACCTTGTACTGCCTACTTATCTTGAAAGTGTTGCACCCTATTTAAAGATGCACGTTGATGAAGTCCTTGAAGAACGTAGTATTCGTACCATACAAAAGAACCGTGCCAATTGGAAAGTCTACAAAAGCAAACTTGAAGAGTGGGCACAACTTTACCGTGATCGTATTGCCATTTATGACAAAAACAGAAAAGTCCTTGAGGCGTACTCCGCCTTGTGGAGCGAGACTCACATCAACGCCAACGCCAAGTCTGCACCGCAAATCATCCAAAACCATATCGCCAACGTCATTATTGCTATAGAGGAGTTGCGTGCTATTGCAAAAAGTGACTATGATCTGCTCTTGACTGATGACAACAGTATATCAACCACACTCTCTAAAATCAATGAACGTATAGAGCTCTTAAAAGAGGCCGAAGCAAAACTTCAAAATGATGTCTTTTATCAGAACCGCCAGCCTCTTTTTGATGCCTTTGGCACAGAGGTCTATTCTCCTCTGAAATTTGTAAAGGGTCTCTCTACAAACCTTTCAGACAAGCTAAATGAGTTTAAAATTTATGTCCAAAACCACCCTAAAGAGAAGATAATTATCGGTATTTTTACGCTTCTTATTTTAGGGTTTATTGGTTATTTTTACACTTTATACCGCAAGCAGACACTGTTTGTTGAAGCCATCTCTCTCAAACGTAAAAGTTTCTTTTTTAT
>JALSUN010000092.1:0-4237 GCA_027061425.1 Helicobacteraceae bacterium | reverse complement strand
AGAAGATAATTATCGGTATTTTTACGCTTCTTATTTTAGGGTTTATTGGTTATTTTTACACTTTATACCGCAAGCAGACACTGTTTGTTGAAGCCATCTCTCTCAAACGTAAAAGTTTCTTTTTTATCACCCGTCCTATCTCCACCGCCATCTTGTTAATAGCTATGATACAGGTTGGTGTCTATAATGAACAACCTCAGTCCGTTAAAGATATGATAGTTTTTATTATTTTCATTCCTGTTATGCGCATTGTTTTACTGGTACTTCACAAAAGAATCACCCCTTATCTCTTTATCTATTTCGCGCTCCTCTTTCTTGATCTACTCGAACGTAACTCCATCAGTAACACACTAGACGACCGTCTGCTGATCATTGCTATAAACCTCAGTATGATCGCACTTATTGTTGTCTTTATTAAAAACAAGGTGATTGAGAGTCTTGAAGTAGGATTTATAAAAAAACTGTTTTACAAAAGCCTCCCGCTCATGATCTTACTTTTTACGCTCTCTATTGTGGCCAACGTCAGTGGTATGGTCTATCTCTCTGAACGTATCACTCATGGTCTCTTTATCGCCATACAGTCAAGTATTATCTTCTACGCTCTCACCATTATACTGTCAGGTTATGTCATTATTTTGATCCGAAGACGCATCGCTATGGTCTCTGGATTACTCAACAAATATGCAGACAACATAGAGCGTAACGTCACCCTCTTTATTAAAATCTTTATGGTTTTATGGTGGTTAAAACTCCTCTTGAGAACCCTCGGTTTCGAAGGGCAGTTTAACAGTGCTATCACAGATATGTTAGCACTCTCCTGGGTCATCGGCACAACAACTATATCGGTACACTCCATAGTCAGTTTTGTCTTTATCCTTTTAGGGACATGGATACTCTCACGCGTAGTACAGATGTTTTTAGAGGTTGAAGTCTTTTCACGTGTACACTTCGCTAGAGGTGTACCCACAGCAATCTCTACCGTCTCTAACTACATCATTGTTATCAGTGGTCTGCTAATCGCTATTAGTTCTTTAGGCGTAACTACTCAGCAACTTGCCCTTGTCTTTGGAGCACTTGGTGTAGGTATCGGTTTTGGTTTGCGAAATATCATCGCCAACTTTATCTCAGGTATTATCATGGTCTTTGAGCGTCCGATACAAATCGGTGATACCATCGAAGTTGACAACACTATGGGTAAGGTACTTCACATCGGAACACGTGCGAGTTCCATCAAGACCTTTGATGGTTCAGAGGTGATTGTCCCTAATGAGAGTTTCATCTCTAGCAAGATTATTAACTGGACCCTCTCTGATGAACGCCGTCGTAAAGTGCTACACATCAAGGTCGCTTTTGACAGTGACATAGAAACTGTTTTAGAGATTATGCGAAGTGTTGCACTTGCCCATGAAAGTGTTTTGAAAGACCCTGAACCGCTTCCTGCTTTTGAGGGTTTTGGAGATTATTATTTGGAGTTCAAACTCTATTACTGGTTAGCAGACAACCTCATCCCAGCACAGAGTGACGTAGCTATTGGCGTTTATAAAAAGTTAAAAGAGGCCAACATAGCGACCCCTATGCCGATACAAGAGCTTATTATGCCACAGGAAACAAAATAGTATATTAGGGTTATATTTACTATAAAATAGTACTAAAAGTAGTTTTTTATAGTAGTTTTACTATTTTATTCAAACCTATTTATAGTAGTATCAGTTTGCCTTATCTCTTGACTACAAACTCAGTGAACTCATAATCATAAGGGTTCTCTTTATCTTTAAGATGATGTTCACTCGCCACCTTAGTCAGATTAAGATGTTCATACTCAGGGAAAAAGGTATCACCCTCAACCTCTAAATCTATAAAGGTCAAGTAGAGTTTGTCTACATCGTTAATGAGTTGGTTGTAGAGAAAACCACCACCAATAATAAACAACTCCTCAACTGCGCCAGATTTTTCTATTGCCTCTTCCAAAGAACTTACAACATCACACCCCTCAACCTTATAGTCACTGTTTCGGCTGATGATGATGTTGTGACGTTTAGGGAGTGGACGACCTATAGACTCATACGTCTTTCTGCCCATAATGATAGGTTTACCTGTTGTCACTTTTCTAAAGTGTTTCAGGTCTGCTGGAAGATGCCATGGCATATCATTGTCTTTACCAATAACACGTTTTTTTGCCATCGCAACAATGATGGAAACTATAGGTTTAGACATCACCACTACACCGAAAAAGGATAAGCAATAGGCTCATGATGTTCATAACCACTAACACTAAAGTCGTCCATCGTTACCCAAGTCTCAAGATCTTCTAGGGAGGTGATTTTTGGGTTAATGTGCAGTTGTGGAGAAGCAAAAGGCTCACGCTTCATCTGTACATCACGCATCAATTCTAATTGGTCTTCATAAATGTGCGCATTGACGATTTTGTGATACGCCTTGCCTGCTTTGTGACCCGTGATCTGTGCCATCAATGCTAAAAAAACAAAGACTTGCACTTGGTTGAAGTTAAGACCTAATGGTACATCACATGAACGCTGGTATGAAGTCAGATGTAAAGTGTCACCTACTAAAGAGAAGGTATGCGTATGCATACAAGGACGCAGACAACCCATATGAAACTCACCTGGATTATAAAAGCTCAAAATCTCACCACGATCATCGATACCCTTTTTAAGATCATCGACGATCTTTCGCAGCTGATCAACATGCCCACCATCAGGCTTCTGCCATGAGCGCCCCTGAACACCATAGACACGTCCCATGTCATCATCACCCTTACGGTAAGGGTTGTTTAACCACGCTTCGTTTAGGTTCGCATTAGCATCCCAAGTCTTGGTTCCAAGCTTACGAAAATCAGCAGCATTGTCATACCCACGAATATAACCTATGAACTCAGCGATCGCCGACTTAAAGTAGCTTTTACGTGTGGTGATCAAAGGGAACTTGTTGTTACCTACATCGTACTCTAGGTCAGCATTAATAAGCGTGAGACAGTTTTTACCCGTTCGCTCATTTTGGATCCAAGTACCCTCATCGATAATTTTGTTACAGAGGTTTAAATATTGTTTCATGTTGATACCTTTTTGAAGAGCCTTTGTCCACGAATAACGCGAATTTACACTAATTTTTTTAAGACTAGATTTTACCATAATGCTCTTTTTTTATAGCCTATATTATTTATAAAAGTTGTGTCATTTAAGCAAACTGTCTTGATATTGCAACTCGTGGATTCCTGCGGAGGCAGGAATCCACGAGTCTATTACTCAAAGAATATCACTATACAAATCATCCCAATTTACATTTTCTTTCTCAATCAGATTAATTTTATATTCCCGTTTCCACTTCTTCATCTGCTTCTCTCTCAAAATGGCATCTTCCATTGTTGTATGCATTTCATAATAGACCAACAAATGCACCCCATACTGTTTAGTAAATCCATCTGCAAGAACATTTTTATGTTCGTACACTCTTTTGACTAGGTTTGATGTTACGCCTATGTAAAGTGTTCCGTCTTTGTAGCTTGCAAGGATGTATAGGGTGGGTTGTTTTTGCATTTATACTTTCCTTACAAATTGAATTCGTGGATTCCTGCCTTCGCAGGAATGACGGTGGGTAGCTGGTGTATCGGTAACATTAAGTTTTTTATGGTCAAGAAAAATGTTTAGTTCCGTCACTCCTGCGAAGGCAGGAGTCCACGAGTTTATGCCTCAATGAAAACCTCCCTATACCAATCATCAAAATTCAAACTTACATTCTAACTTTATAAGTATCTCTTGAACATTCCATACGCTTTACATCCGCCCATACAACTCATTATAAAGATTAAGCGCATACCTATCACTCAACGAAGCGATATAGTCTGCAACGACCCTATGTTTGTTACGTTGCTCTAACTGCTTCAAGTAAAACTGTGGCAGGATCTTTTCTTCTTCCATCATAGCGCTATAGAGACCTTTAATGGCCTGCTTTCCTGCATACATCTTACTGACGATCTGTCGATGTTGGTAGAGCTTTTGAAAAAGAAGTTTTTTTAATTTTTTAATCTCAGTCTCTAACGCTTTACTAAAACCTATAGAGATCTCCTCTTTAGAATCTATCACCCCTGCCAACACTCTAGAGTTATCTACCTTACCTCTGGAGTTATCTAAAAGTGCATAGACCAAGTAGTTGATGAGATGTGAGCTAAAACGGTAACGAAACATCTCATCTCCATCTTCTTGTGTGACACCCTCTTCTG
>JALSUN010000091.1 GCA_027061425.1 Helicobacteraceae bacterium | reverse complement strand
TTCTATAAAAGTGGAACACTGCGTTCAGAGACATTTTATAAAGAGGGCTGCCTTATAGGTGATAAGAGAGAGCTATTTGAAGATGGAAGCATACTTTTTACGGTGACTTATAAAAATTGTGTCAAGAGTGGAACATCACGCACTTTTTACCATGATGGAAGGCTGAGAAGCAGAGTTGCGTATAAAAATGGAAAAGTAGTAAGTGTCTATAATGAAGATGGTAGTGTGGAAACGGTGGAGAAGTTTTAAAACATCTTATTCCAAGGCAAAGCTATTAGTAGAGATGTCTTAAAACCTTTATTAGGATTATCATCATAAGGGTGATGCCAACAGGTATACTCAGATAGGTTAAAAAGAGTCTGGTAATAGTGCTTTTTTCATCATTTGACTGAAGTGTGACATCAAATCTATAGGTGAGATAAATACTCAGTATCATCATAGATATACCGATGCCCATACTCGCCATTCCTATGTATCTTCCAAACATTGCCGGTAAGATATAGGTAGGAAGATAGGGGATGATCAGCAGACGAAAGGTGTAGTGGTTGGATGCCATTTTGAGAATGAGTCTTTCAAAACTGTTGTGAGGGGTCACGCTAAGAGGCACTTTCGTAGAGAGACTTTAGCGCTTCGTACTCCTTGGCACTAAAAAGTGTGATGACCTCTTTCGCCTGATCATAACTCAAGGCGTCATGGCTTAGTGAGACGGTGCCCATCTTTTTAGAGAAGCCAAACCAACTAGAAACCTCTCCTGGAAAGTGTGCCTCGGAAACAAACCTGAGTTCACTACCTGAATTGTAAACTGAGACCCAGGCAAACTCTTCATTTTCTTCATAAATAACAGAGAGGGTTGGAGAACATTTTCTAAGTCTGTCAGCGTCCATGGCCTGTGTGGACCATTTAAAGGCATTAAAAGCTTGCAGTGGGGCATTTTCTGAGACGTTGTACTGTGTCTCTGACTCGTCAAGGGCGTGGTGGGCGTATTGGAAATTGAGGTTGATGGGAACTCCTTTTAAGTTGTGGTGATCTGTTTTCGTCTCTCATACATCACTAAGAGGCTGTAAAGTGCCAATGCGGCAAAAAGATGTTTGAGGGTGTGACCACTGACAAAAGAGAGCAGGTTGTAGATCTCTTTGTCAAAATGTTCTGAAATCTTAGCTAAAAAGTAGAACAAAAAGAGGAGCCAGTAGCTTTTTTGCAAGGTGAACCCACTTTTAAAGAGAAGTAAAATGAGAGGGATAATGGCTAACAAAAGGTACTGCACTAAGATGTACAGACGCAAGTCACCAGCACCCTGTTGCTCTCCTATGTACCAGTATAAGACAGAGAAGAGACCGAGCAGTATAAGCGGCAGTGCAAAAAGTTTAGCTGCTTTAAGAGAGATGAACTCTGCAATGACTATGGAGAAAAGTGACATAAAGGAGAGTCCCATCGGCAGTCTGTCCCATAAAAGTGTACTGTTGTCTGGCTGGAGATGGTAATAGCTTGAACCAAAAGAGACAAGGATAAGACCAAAAAAGAGTAGGCCATAGAGTGGTTTGATCTCTTTGATGATCATAAGAGAGTTTGTGATGTAGAGTTTGTAAAGTGCCAAGATACCTACCATTAAAAAAGTGATATTACTGAGAACATTGTAGATGTTAGAGATGTGAAACAATGTTTTGGTATCTGCAAAGTGGTGATAGCTAATCTCTTGTGGCCATGGTGCAACATATGCAAACATATAGATGATAGCGCCAAGTGCTAAAAGTGCGATGAAAATGATGGAAAAACTTCTTTGTTGTCTGGTCATAATTCGAAAAATCCTGCATGATAGCACCACCGCTTTATGGCACTTCTTCTAAAGATGAATAAAGTTTGATATGTAAACGTATAATAACTAAAATTATATTAATATGTTTGATAAAATATCTTGATACCGATAGGAGGCTGGAGTGTATAAATATTTTAATGTGCTAATACATTATATGACACTTGCTTTTCACTTTATACTTTTTTCTTTTGCAATTTGGATGCTTTTTTTTTCAGAAAAAATGGACTTTTCTGGTGCCAGTATAGTGCTATATATGATGATATGCTTATTAATCCTCAATGCTATAGTTGTAGTTATCAATCATATAATGTACTGCCTTAATTACGATCTTCTTGTTAAGGAGTATCTGCAGGGTAAGTCAACAATAGCATTAGAACTGCTCAAAAGAGACAGATGGCGAGAGCCACCTTGTTTACGAAGTGATGGCAGGCGTTATATGCAGTTGGTTCAGCATTTTTATAAAGAGTGGCGGATGAAAAGCCATCTGCTTGATGGGGTGCCACGTTCTCTAAAACTACTGGTAATCCTCTTTTCTCTACTTGCCATATTACAGTTACTTTGTGTTTTTTTACTATTTTTAGGGATGTTTTGGATTGTTACTAAGTAGATGAGGAATCATGAATTTGGCTTTGTTATAAGATAACCACCAACTTATATTCCTCTTGCCTGAGGGTATAATATGTTACGATTTATGCATAAAAAAGGTAGCGTTACACCGTGTCATAAAGATGTAATTAACAAATGGCCTCTCTAATTTAAAGGAAAATCTATGTTGAAGATGTTGGTATTATTAACACTGGCTTTAGTGAGTTTTGCACGCCCACCTGCCTCACAAACGCTCTCAGGTTCTACAGTTGCAAATGTTTTTAAACCTTCGGTCTTAAAGAGATTTAACATCAAGCTTGATATTTATAAGAGTTATACCTATCGTGATCGTCTTGGAAAACATTATGTAGTTTTGTGTGAGGATAATCTTGAAGATCAAAATGCTGTCACAAAGATCAAAGCCTACGGTTTTATTCTGAAAAACAAGCAACTGTCGTTAGAGTGGCAGATGAGAGACTTTTATAATCCAAAACTTGAGGAATCAAGTATCTCGTTTTGGACAAGGTACATGTTCTTAGAAGATTTAGATGAAGATGGTGTTGTAGAACCCATCATCACCTATGGAACACTGGGCCCTAACTACTATGATGATGGACGCATAAAGTTTTTAATCTACTACAAAAACAAAAAAGTGGCCATACGTCATCAAAATAGCACTTTAGACTTTATGCGCAACACTCAAGTAGATGGAGCATATTATAAACTCGCAGTGCCCATACAGAAAAAAGTACATGCTATTATGATGGATATGACAAAAAACAGTCACGCCATCTTCCCTTATGGATGGCAAAATGCGATGAAACATCATAAAAAATATTTTGATGAAAATGGTAAATACTAAAAGTTATTGATTAAAAAGGTGTTGAACGCGTGCAGGATGTATAGATATTTTGATGTAATGGTACATTACATAACACTTGGGTTTCACTTGCTACTCTTTTCTTTTGCACTGTGGATGCTTCTCTTTTCAGACAAGATAGGTTTTTCCGCTGTCGGTATGGTGCTGTTGGCGATGACGTTGTTATTGATCCTCAATGGTATAGCAGTCGTGATCAACCATATGATGTACCGCTTGAATTACGATCTTCTTGTTAAGGAGTATCTGCATGGTGCGCCAACAGTAGCCTTAGAGCATCTCAAAAGAGAGAGATGGCGTGAGCCGCCTTTTTTACGCAGTGATGGCAGACGTTATATGCAGTTGGTGCACTATTTTTATAAAGAGTGGCGGATGAAAAGTTATCTGTTTTATGGAGTACCGTATGCTTTAAAAGTGCTGGTAATCCTCTTTTATCTTTTGATCATAGTAGAGTTACTTTGTCTGCTCGTACTATTTTCAGGACTGCTTTTGATCGTTATTAAGTAGATGAAAAATCATGAATTAGGCTTTGTAATAAGATAACCACCTATTAAAATAGGGATGATACCTAGCATCTGACGCACTTCAGGGACTTCTTGCAGGGTGAAGTAGGCGAAGATTAGGGTGAAGAGAGGGATGAGTGCGAGCATGGCACTGACCTTGGTGATGGAGATGCGGTGGAGCGCCTCTATGTAGAGTACTTTGGAGAGACCTAGCACTAAAAAACCGATGCCTAAGATGTAGGGTAGTGCTTGGAGTAGGTTCTTTTGAGAGGGGATGGGTTCGGCTATAAAAGCGATGGCGAAAAGTAGGGGAAGGGCAACGATGTTTCTAAAGGCCAAGATACTCTCAGAACTGACATAAGAGCGTGCCCGTTTTTGATAGAGGTTGGCAAAAGGTGCGATGGCGGCTGAGATGAAGATGATGAGGTCTCCCTTGTTAAGACTCAAGTCTTCAGGAATGAGTACTAAAAAAGCACCTAGTGCCATGATGATAGCACCTATGGTATGGGTAGTACTGAGTTTATGGTCTCCAAACACATTAAAATAGAGGTATGCAAAAAAAAGCTGCATAAAGATGATGACGGCCATGTTACCTGCGGTGGTGTACTGTAGACCAGTAAAGGCCAAGATAAAAAGCAGGTTGATAAAAAAGGTGGTGAGCAAGAGGTCCTTACGGGCATCTTTTTGAAAAAGTTCAGGTAGTTTTTTTTGATAGATAACGAGTGAAATGAAAATCATAGCTGCGATACTTACCGAAAAGGCAAAACTAAACATCGCGCCCACAAGGGCAATACTAAAGATGGAGAGGATAGGAAACCAACTCTCCAACAAAGAGAGTAGTAACATATAGATCTCGCCTTTTCGTTCCTCTTGCATAATACCTCTTTTTTTAAAGGCATTGTAACTCAGGAAGCTAAATGCTACTGTAATCGTTTTTGCTATAAACTCCCTTTATGGTTACAGTAAAGAGACACACTTTTGAGATGTTGGTTGAAAAACAGTCCAAGTTCATCGCCCATCTCATGCCCTATAATATGTATGATGCAGTACTAGCGCAACTTAAGCTTGAACACCCTAAAGCGCGACATTTTGTGACAGCCTTTCGCTATGTTAATGCGTTTCACCAGGTGGTTGAAGGCAGTAGTGATGATGGTGAGCCTAAAGGAACATCAGGTAAGCCAACCCTCTCTGTTCTGCAAGGTCAAGACCTCATCAACGTCGCTGTCGTAGTGGTGCGCTATTTTGGTGGCACCAAGTTGGGTACAGGGGGTCTGGTGAGAGCTTATAGTGATGCGACCAATCTTGTAGTGGCTTCAAGCAGTTTGGTACTTTATGAAAAACATGAACGTTTAATCTTCTCAGTAGATTATAGTGATGTGGGAAAAGTGGATTATATGTTGGAGACGGAGGGAATTACAAACATCTCCAAAACGTATGAGACATTGGGTGTGCGCTTTGATGTACAAGCTACACAAGAAAAGTTAAATGCTTTTACTATAGTGGCTGAACGTATGATAAAAATAGAGGAAAATTGATGAAACAAATAGTGATGATGATAGGAGTATTGCTACTGATAAGCGGATGCTCACCAGTAGATAAAGAGAAGATAGAGGTAGATGGTATAGAGAGAACTTATACAGAACATCTTCCCACGTATAGAGATTATCCGCTTGTTATTGCACTTCATGGTGGCGGAGAAAGCATCAAAAGTTTTGAGGGTTACTCTCAACTTACGGAACTTCAAGAGAGCAGTGGTACATTTGGTGTGGTTTACCTGCAGGGGGTTGATAAACATTGGAATGATGGACGGGTTGAGCTTAACAGCTCGGTAGATGATGTTGCTTTCATAGAAAAAATCATCAAAAAATACCGTGCAAACGGTGCTAACAAGGTCTATGTTGTGGGAATGTCCAACGGTGGCGTCATGGCGCAGAGAGTTGCTTGTGATTTGGATACGCAGATCGATGGTATCGGTGTAGTGGCTGCGACACAGTCCACCTATTTACGAGACCACTGTCCAAGTAAGGCTACAGCTTTGGATGCTCTGTTTATCTTCGGGGACAAAGATACCGCTTTTATCAACAGTGGCGAAATCGTCAATCCACTCAAACCACAAGAGGTGCGTGGTCATCATATCCTGATAACACCGACGGTTGATTACTGGATGCAGCGCAATAACTGTTTGGGTGTTTTAGTGGAGAGTGCCACTTTAGATGCTGAAAACGATAGCACCATTGTCCATCAGTATGATGTCTCTCCTTGTAGTGCTAAAGTACGTTATTTTGGGGTAGAAGGTGGGGGTCACAGATGGCCAAATCCTGACGCTTATAATCTGCTTCCTAAGTTAGGTAAGGTGAGTCATGAGATCTCTGCAGGTGCAGAGATCGTTAAGTTTTTTGGGATTTAGCCTTTTTTCACCAAAAGTCCGCCTAAAACGATAAGTGCGATCCCGGTAAAGGTCCAAAAGTCAGGAAAGGAATCGCCAAGCATATAGCCAAAGCCGATGGCAAAGGGGATGTTGGTGTAGCTTATGACCCCTATGATGCCTGCTTTAGATGCGCTATAGGCACGGGTCAGTAAGTATTGAGACAGCGTTGAAATGACTCCCATAGCCCCGATGAGAGACCAGGTCATCAGGCTCAAGTTCCAAATGAACTCAGGAAAGAGAAACTTTAGGTAATCTGGTGCTTGAATGTAGGGTGCCATAAGAAAAAGTAGCAGTGGTAGCACAAAACCCATCATCATAAATGAAAGTACAATCACCCGCGCATCATAAAGATGTTTTATCTTTTTAATGGTGGTGTACGCTGCTGCCGCAAGAAAACCACCCATCAAGCCTAAAAAATGTTCATAACTAAAGGCAAGACCCAAGGGTTTAGTGATGAGTGCTACTCCTAAAAATCCTATGAGCAGTGCCATTAATCCCGTAGGTGGGAGTCTCTCTTTGAGCAGAAAAAAGGCGAGTATGGTGACAAAGAGGGGTGAGGTCTTGTTAAGTGTTATGGCAATGCCTAACGGGATGGTGGTAATGGTGTAGAAAAACAAGATCATGGCTGAAAAACCTAAAAATCCTCTAAGCAGTAGTAGGTGGATTTTACCACCGGGAAGTTTTGTAGGGGTGTGTTGGAGCGTGGCCAAGATAACGATGACACCGATGAGGTTACGATAAAAAACGATCTCTAAAGCAGAGATATCTTGACTAAGCACCTTGGCTATGGCCCCATTCATCGCTGAGATAAGGGCACTGACCAACATAAAAAGCACACCCCTGTCTATTTTGCTTAACATCACACCCTCAAATTTTTGTGACATTGTAGCAGGAGTTTAAAATATTAGTTGCTCTCAGGTGCCTCAAGAACCTCTTGTTTTGCCCGCAAAACAACATGACTTAAAACGATAACATTAAAAACTGGTGTGATGAGTGCTGCAAAAGGGACCATAGAGAGAAAGTAAAGCATCAATGTGTGCATACGCAACTGGTTGCCTTTAAAGAAAAACATCTTTTTCGTCTGCTCTTTAGTCATGGCTGTAGTGGTGACATCAAGCATGTAAAACTTGTGAAAGAGATAGTAGAAAGGGAGGTTGACGGCAATGATGTTAACAAAAGGGATAAAGTAAAAAGGAATGAGTACTATAAGCAGTACAAACATAATCATCACATATTTTATGGAGTGGAAAATACCTGTAACAACATTTCCATGTCCCTCTAAAGCAACGTCATGATAGTGGCGTTTTTGTAACTCTTTCATAATAGATGGGGTCAAAAAGCCGATGATAAAAATAGCTACAACCATGGCCAAAATAAACATCACCATCATCAACAAGAAAAATGAGAAGGTTAGAAAAATCCAAGAGACCACACTGTTGTTAAGCATAAAGTCTAAAAATGCGCTGTCTCCGGTGTAGATGATGTTGCTCTCTTCTGTGAGTGCAGAACCACCCTCATAACTGGTCTGTTTGGTCTCATACTGTATTTTTGAAGAGTGGTTAGTGTCTACAAGTGCATGGTATACAGGTGAGAGAAAGATAGCAAAAGCGATCAGTGTCGCTATAAAAGGGCCAAAAGCAAAGGCCAACATCTTTTTAGTAAAAAAGTCAGAAACACTTATACTCCAGATACTGGGTCTCACATGTACTCCTTTAAGAGTTTAAGTACTTTTTTAATCTCTTTCTCATCAAGTTCTCCAGAGTGATAGTAAAGCACCTTCCCTGTTTTGTCAAGTAAGATAACATCGTTACTGTCATCTTTAACATCCCATGCTTTGATGATGTGTTTGTCCATGTCCTCTGCATAGATGGTGTCTGGAAATTTCTCCTGTTTTCCTTTTAATATAGAAGAAATAGCGAAGTTGGGCTTCCATGTCGCCGCCATATTGATAATGGCAACAGAAGCAAACTTGTCATGGTCAGGTTCACTTGCTTTGACTGCGTCAGACAGCGCGTCATTTGTGTCACCTTCGTCAGGGTCAACATAAAAAAGTAGATGCACCTTGCCCGTAAGTTCAGAACTTGACCATGCACCACCTGCAACACGGCCTCCTTTGTCTTTGTCCAGTGTAATGATAGGAAGTGCTTTTCCGAGTTCAACAGCGCTGAGAGAGAGGCTTAAAAGCAGTGGAAGTAGTAACAGTTTTTTCATAAAGATCCTTAAAATTCAATCCGTTTATAGTAACTAAAAAAAGAACATAGTTTGATTAGACTACAGGAAAACACCATCCTTCACCTTCTGCTTGTTCCACAATAGGAGTGGTCTCACCCATCAATATCTTGGCTCCAGCATAGACACAGAGTAGGGCATCGAGAAGATGTTCATCTTTTTGTGCGCTTTGGGCTAAGAATTCAAGAAGTGGTTGGGGCTCTTTTTTGTAGTGTGGACATTGAAGATAGTGTGCCACTTGTTTGGGGTACACCTCAAAAATGGGAACCTTTTTTCCTTTTATGATGATGTTAGGAAAACAGTAGTTAAAATGGTGGAGCAGGGCAACTGCGCGTGCCGTCAAACGACCTATGCGGTCTCCTGCAGGAGGCATCGGTCTCAGACCAAAGGTCTTAAACAGGTAGTAGTCTGTGTAACGAAAAAGATAAGGGTTGATGATCTCTCCACCGCCTTCTCTCGGAGGAGGCGTAAACGCTGGATCCAAGAGGGATCGTGGAAGGCTCAAAGGGGCATCAATAGCGATAGCATCTACCTCATAACGCTCAAACACATCAACGATAAACTCTTGACAAGTGAGATGGTCTTTATGTTTAGGCTCTTTAAATGCCTCAATGATCTTGATCCGAGTATCTGTAACTTCAGCGTACATATACGCACTGTTACCACTCATGCACGCACCCAAGTCGATGCCTAAAATTTTATAAGAAGCTTTCATCTGGGTAGCATAGCAAAAGGATGATGTATAAACACCTAATTTTGTCAATTTAGTAGTTTTATGATAGTGATGAAGATGGTTTCTAAGTTATGATTTTCTCATCAATAAAATGATAAATTTATAACTTCTTAATACCCAGTAGTTTTTTATGGAGTTGTTAAGTGCCTCTATTATATCCTTATCCAAATTTTTCCAAAGGACAATCATGAAGAAAATAGCAAGCTTCATTGCGTTGATAACGATGATGTTATCTACTACACTCTCAGCAGATGAGACAAACACGCAAAAAATAGATGGTTTTTATGGTGGTCTTGGTGGGGGTATGAGTTGGAATGCTCTTGTTATTTCTAAAGGCAATCACCCTGAAGATGGAAATTCCACCTATAACTTTAAAAATGCATCAGACAACTCTGGCGGCTACATTATTTATGCAGGATATCAGATCAACAAGATCATTGCGGTTGAAGGATCTTTTACAGATTATGGTTCATTTGAAGACACAGTGACAGACCAGTTAAACATCAAACGAAATATAAAGAGTGATCCTGTGGCTGGTGCAGTCTATGCTAATGCTGGCTATACATTTGCAAACGGTTTGCGTCCTTTTGGACAGCTTGGTTTTGCTTATGTTAACAGTAATGGCGTCAAAGATCTCTCAAAACTTGGTATTAAGGACAACTATACCTCCATACACTGGGGTACAGGTTTAGAGTATGCACCTAAAAAGCTCAATGGTTTTGGGTTTAGAGTCGCGATAGCTGGTGATACAGGTATGGATATGAACTATGAAGCTGCGGATGAGAATGGTGACTTGAAAACCACAACTTTAATGCGTTGGACAAACTTGACCTACATCAGTGCCCAGTACAAGTTCTAGTATGACAAGTTATTGCTTTTTTGTCTCTGGTCGTGTTCAAGGTGTCTATTATCGTGCAAATATTGCTAAACATGCCAAAAAAGCAGGTTTTAATGGATATGTCAAAAATCTTGAAGATTCTCGTGTAGAGGCAGGTGTGACCTGTTCAGATGTAGATTTAGCACACTTTAAAGCCATCTTGAAAAAAGGTTCTCCTCTTAGCAAGGTGACAAGTATAGATCAAGAGTCAATTAGTGAGGTTTTTACACAAGGTTTTAAGGTTCTAAAGTAAGCTGCTTGGCCAAAGCCTCTCCCGCCAAGATACCACTTGCCCACGCAAAATTAAAGTTATAACCCCCGCGTTTTCCCACGATATCTATCACCTCTCCACTAAAGTAGAGACCCTCAACCAGTTTAGACATCATCGTTCTTTCATCTATTTCCGCACTACTCACACCACCACCACTCACTTCTGCATGTTTGAAACCATGGGTCTGAGTCACATCAAAACGCCAATCCTGTATCTGATGGGCAAGTTTTTTAATCTGCTTGGTGTTTAGGGTAGAGACTACAGTTTTAGCGTCTATCTTGGCACTCTCTAAGAGATGGGGAATAAGTTTGGTTGAGAGCATCCCGGAGAGTGCCTGTTCTAAAGTATGGGTTTTGACGGCACTAAAAAGTCTCTCGAGTTGGGTGGCGAGGGCCTGGCGGTTGTAACGGGGTAGAAGGTTAATACCTATAGAGACATATTGATAGTTGAGTAGGGCCTCTGAAGCCTTTTGACTCAAGTCGAGTATGGTAAGACCTGAAATACCATAACGGGTAAAGAGCGTGTCGCCTAAGGCCTTCTCTTCGACTTTAGAGTTGAGGTAGAGTGTCACTTCAGCAACGACTTTAACTCCTGCCATACGCTCAAGTGACTTGCTTTCAAGATGAAGTTGCACCAGTGCTGGGTAGGTGGGGATGATGCTATGACCAAAATGGCGTGCAAAGGTATAGCCATCATCTCT
>JALSUN010000090.1 GCA_027061425.1 Helicobacteraceae bacterium | reverse complement strand
AAAAGCTAAGCTCTTTAAAACGCATACCCGGCTTGATATTTTCTATCGCATGATAAAGTGTATCTTTAGCACAGGCAATGAGCGCCTCATCTTCTTCACTGATTTTACCCACCCCAACAGTGATAGCGGCGTCGCCGAAGTATCCCTGTAATTTTGTTCCGATGTCGTAACCGATAACGTCACCTTCTTGTAGTTTGTAGTCTGTAGGAATGCCGTGAATAATCACTTCATTAAGAGAACAACATACTGCATTGGGAAATCCGTAAAGGCCTTTAAATGAAGGAAGTGCTTTATGCGAGCGGATATAATCTTCCGCCATCGCATCAAGCTCTTGTAAAGAAGCGCCTACTTTTGTGTTTTCACGCAGTAGGTTTAAGGCTCCGGCTACAATCTTATTAGCAGCGCGAAGTTTATCGATTTCGACATTCTTTCGAATAGCGATGGCCATATTTATAGACCGACCGCTGAAAGGGTTTCGTACTTACTCATGTATATCTGAGCCTCGATCTTACGCATAGTGTCAAGAGCTACTTGAACAACAATAAGGACGGCAGTACCACCGAAAAAGAAAGGAACACCCATACCCTTGATGATCATAAATGGCAGTGTTGCCACAAGACCAAGGTAGAGTGCACCTGTAATCGTCAAACGAGATGCTGTTTCGTTCAGGAACGCCGCAGTCGAAGCACCTGGACGAACACCTGGGATAAATCCACCTTGACGCTTTAAGTTCTCTGAGATATCTTTAGCATTAAAGACTATCGATGCATAAAAGAATGCAAAGAAGATAACAAAGGCAAAGGTCAAGAAGTTAAAGAAATAACTGTTTGGATTTAACACATCAGCAATCGCTTGAATAGTTGGATTGGTACTACTAGAGAGCACGGTCATCGGGAACATTAAAATCGCTGATGCAAAGATAACTGGAATAACACCAGAGAGGTTTACCTTAATAGGAATGTAGTTCATTACACGCTTATTTTGGTTTTGCATCATTGTCTTTTTAGCATACGTTACCGGAACACGACGTTCTCCAAGCTCAACATAGATGATAATTCCTACCGTTGAAATAATCAACAATAAGATAGCGATCAATGTTAAAAAGCTCATAGCACCTTCATTTATCATCGTCACAGACTGACCGATAGCAGAAGGGATACCTGAAACAATACCAGCAAAGATAATCAAAGAGATACCATTGCCGATACCACTTTGAGTAATCTGCTCACCAATCCACATCAACAACATCGTACCAGCAAGCATAGAAACAGCTGCCATCACGATAAATGTTGTATGATCTGTAAGTATCGCACTTGAACCATCAGGTCCTGTCAAACTTTGAAGTCCTATACTTACACCGATAGCTTGAATGATTGTAATAGCGATCGTTGCATAACGAATAATCTGCATATATTTCACCATTCCATCACGCTCTTTTTTCATCTGTCCTAAAGTAGGAAATGTAGCTGCAAGCAGTTCCATGATGATTGAGGCAGTAATGTAAGGCATAATACCAAGTGAAATAATTGAGAGTCTCTGTACTGCATTACCACTAAACATGTTCATAAGTCCAAGGGCGTCAGATTGATGGGAGTCGAAGAAAGATGCGATAACCGCAGTATCAACACCGGGTACCGGCACGTATGCCAGTAGACGGTAGATAAAAAGAAAACCGATCGTTATTAAGATCTTGTTTACTAGTTGCTGGTTCATTATTTGCCAGTTGTAGTAACGTTTTCGTCTTTAATTTTAGAAGCTAAATCTTTTGCAGAAGCACCAACAAGCTTAATGCGAGTTACTGATTTTGGAAGATTATGTACTTCACGGATTGCTTCTACTGTAATCTCAGCAAGAGCGACAACTTTCGGTGCCTTCTCTACGTTGATACTTACAGGCTTCATTACACGAGAGAAGAAACCGATTTTTGGTAGGCGTTTTGCCAATACAGTCTGTCCACCCTCGAAGTTACGCTTACGCTTGTAACCTGTACGAGATTTCTGACCTTTTTGACCACGAGTAGAAGTTTTACCCATACCCGAACCTTGACCACGTCCAACACGCTTACGAGCGTGAGTTGAACCTTTGGCAGGTGTTAAATTTTCTAATGCCATTGTCTATCCTTTCATTCTTGCAAGTGCTTCAACAGTAGCACGTACAACAGTATTTGGATTGTTTGAGCCAATAGACTTAGTCAAGATATCCTGGATACCAGCAAGTTCAAGTACTGGACGCAATGCGCCACCGGCGATAACACCTGTACCTTCAGAAGCTGGAGCCATCCATACGTGACTAGCGTTAAATTTGTGCTCAATATCGTGAGCAATAGTAGTACCCTTGATCTTAACAGTTGTTAAGTTCTTGAATGCTTCATCTACTGCTTTACGAATAGCGTCTGGAACCTCTTTCGCTTTACCAACACCATAGCCTACGGTACCGTTTTTGTCACCGACAACAATTAGTGCTGTAAAACGGAAACGACGTCCACCTTTTACAACTTTTGTTACACGACCGATATTTACGATCGCTTCTTCGAAGTCTTCTCTATTGATAGTACTCATCATCAGCCCTTAAAACTTAATTTCGTTAGCACGTAGTGCGTCGCCGAAAGCAGCTACAACACCATGATACTGGTAACCATTACGGTCAAATACCACTTCAGTGATGTTAGCAGCTTTAAGGTTAGCAGCAAATTGCTCTGCTAGCTTTACAACGTCAGTCTTGTTTGCTTTAAGGCCAGAAGCCTTAGAGTGAACAGATGCTAAAGTTGTAGCTGTATCGTCATTGATCGCTTGCGCAGAGAAATAACGGTTTGAACGGAAAACTGATACACGTGGAAGTGTCTCTGAACCAGAGATCTTCGCACGAATACGACGTTTACGTTGGACGCGTTTGTTAGCTTTTGTTTTTAAATTTCTTGCAGTCATCTCAACGCCCCTTATTTCTTAGCAGTTTTACCGGCTTTACGCGCGATATGCTCTTCCATGTACTTAACACCTTTACCTTTGTAAGGCTCTGGTGGACGGAATGAACGGATTTCTGCAGCAGCTTGACCAACCATTTGGTTGTCGTTACCTTTGATAGTAATCACGTTCTTCTCTACACTCATCTCAAGACCCTCTTTGATATCATAGTTGATATCATGAGAGTGACCAAGTTGAAGGTTAAGAACCTTTCCTTTAACAGCAGCACGGTAACCAACACCGTTGATCTCTAGTTGCTTAGAAAAACCAACTGTAAGACCTTTAACGATGTTCGCAGAAAGTGC
>JALSUN010000089.1 GCA_027061425.1 Helicobacteraceae bacterium | reverse complement strand
TCTTCTCAACCCTACCCGAATACATCAGCCTCACCTTTTACCTAGGTCTCGGATGGCTCGGTGTTTTGAGTGCCTATTTTGTAGCAGGTATCTACGGTAAAGAGGAGATAAAGTACATCGTCTATGGTGGTTTAGCCTACACCTTTGGTGCAGTGCTAGAGTTCTTACGCTGGCCGGAGCTTTTTAACGGTATCTTAAATGCTCACGACTTCTTTCACTTCTTTGTCATTTTGGGTGCCAGTTTCCATTGGTACTTCGCATATTCCCGTGCTGATCGTCCCATCTACAAAGACCAAACCTTTATCGTCTATCATGATCATAAAAGAACTTACTACAAAGCCCATGCCAAAAGTGATCATATCTATGTAGAAGCTGACACCCTAGAGGCGCTAAAAGAGAAGATATTTATGGCTATAGAGAAGAAGTACCATAAAAATCTCCCTGTAGAAAAGATCATTTTACGGTTTTATGAAGAAGAGATCATCGATATGCGCCAACACTCATAAAGAAGTTCACGAGTATCGATACAGTAAAGCTCTATTCAGCCTCTAACAGTGCTTAGCATGCGCGCAATTAAGGTGCGATTCCCTGTCGTATTTCATGGCGTATTTCAACGTTTGGCATGAGAACTGCATCAAAGTCATATGTCTCTTTACCGTTTAAATAATAGTGTTCCAACACAACAGTTGCCACCTCTCCGCTTGGAACACTGTTTAGATAGTCTATTAGGGCATCAATACTAACACCCATTTTACGATCTCCTGCTTCTCCAAACCCATATATTTTATCACCGCCTCCTAGTCCAAGACGTACATCTGCCGGACCTCCCGGCAGTGTATATTTTATCCAGCAATGCATATCATCTTTTTTGTCTCCGGGATGATAGTACCCGTTACAGGTATATTTCCAACGATATTTTTTCCATTCTTTATCTTCTTTTTTATATTTGTGTGGGTACCCGTTGCCATCAAAATAATAACCGTCAAAGGCAAACGCATAATAGATCGCTTCGCCCTCCAAACGTTTGCTTTTGTCAAGATGAAACTGCATATTTTGATTAAACCGTAACACCTGGGCCATGCTGACAATGTCCAGTTTCCATTTACCCTGCTCTTTTTTAAAAAAGTAAGGAGCGCATTTTCGGTTCTCTTCATACGGTTTCACGGCTAAAACAGCATGACTGTCACGGCTGTCATACAATATCGTCATCTCCTGCATACAGGGAGCAAGGTTATGTACTTCATGGTCTTGATTGATCTCCGTCACCGTCCATTTTCTAAAAAATGCTTTAGTCGTATCGGTATAGATATCGAGTTCAGGATTTGTATTGTGCTTTTTGAGTACATCTGAAATGTAGCGTTGCAATACTGCTTTGGGGCTCGCACCACCCATGGCCTCTACACCTGCACCTTTTTTGGCATCAACGTCAACCCTGCCTATATATGCTTTAGTCTTGGCACCACCCCCAATAGACCTACTCTCCATAGGCGGCATAAACTCTTTTCCAAGGCGTGCTTCATAGGCTCTGTCACGCGCCAATTCAGTCATCATATAGACACCATCTGCGATCTTGTTGTCTCTGAGGTAAGGGATCATGCCTTTACGCTCTACATAAGAGACATAAGCATCGGTATAGACAGGTTCCAGTGCCATAGAGACTTCCAGTCTCACCTTGTCTTGGGTAGGGTTGACTACCAGCAGCAGTGCTTTTCCACTTTTACTTCGGCTCTCTGACTGTAGTTGTGCAAAGGCTTGGTTGGCAAAAGTATTGATATCCTCTTCACTCCTTGTTGTGACTATCCTGAAATCAATATCAAAATCTTTTAGCATCTGCTCATTATAGTCACGATACATCTTCATGACCTTCTCATCGTCTTGCAGAACAGAAGCATCATCTATCACAATATGCTTATCGCTGTCAGTATGTGAGGTGTTCTCATTTTTACTTTCGCATCCGGAGACGACCAATACTGCCATTATGAGTAGAATAAATCCTGCTTTGTATTTCATGCTTACATCTCCACTTTAAATTTCTGGTGCGCCTCAGTATCGGCTTTAAAATAGGCTTTTTGTGAAAAACCGCCAATAGACGATACGATATTGGCTGGTATGGTCTTTCGGTAAGCATTATAGTCACCCACGGCAGCATTGAACTGCATACGTGTGATGTTAATGCGGTTCTCCGTCCCTTCTATCTGTGACTGAAGCTGTAGAAACTGTTCAGATGACTTCAGTTCAGGGTAGTTCTCGGCTACAGCCATAAGTTTCATCATCGTACCATCAAGACATGTTTGCGTCTTCTGTACTTCAGCCATATTGTTTGCACTGTTATGTACCAGCGTCTTCAAAGCATTGGCTCTCAACTCCGTGATCTGTGTTAAGAGCTCTTTTTCATGCACAGCATACTTTTGAACCACTTTCACCAGATTTGGTAATAAGTCCAGCTTACGCTGCAGATTACTCTCTACCTGTGCCCAGCTAACCTTTACCTGTTCTTCTTTCTTGACCAGGGTATTGTAACTTAGCATAAACCACCCCAGTACCAACACGACAAGCAGTCCCACAGTAATCACGCCATACGATCTGACAGCTTTTTTCTCTTGCATTATATCTCCTTCATTTTTAATGACACTCAGGCAGTTTAGAGACTAAAAGTGCCAAACTATTTGGAAAAGTCTTTAAATATGCATGACAATCTGATTCCAGCATAGACAGAGATATTTTAACACTTCGTATCTCCTCTTCCATGTCGCGTTCTAGTGACATGACAAATACTTTATCGCGCTGTGTTTCACCAGTCACTACCTCTATATCGGCTCTTGGTTTCTCTTGCTGTAACAGCATTTCCACTTTTTCATCAAGCTCTTTTTTCATCGCTTCGCTGTGATACAAAGTCTGCATCAATACCTTTTTCTCTTCTATCATCTTGATTGCTTTATGATATTTCTGGTGCGCCAACAGATACAGAAACAGATACAAAGCACTTCCAATAAAAAGAGCTATAAATAGAACCGCACTGCCAGACCCGATACCCGAACTGCTAACACTGTTTAGGCTAACAGCTACATTTTCTACAGTGGGAGAAGGAATCTTGGTTAAAAACATACCGACGATGTAAACCAACCCCACAACTAACAAGACCACACCCACAAGTTCTAGTGTCCATCTTTTTTTCTCTATGACCTGCTCTATTTCAATAGGTGTCTCAAACGAAGATGCAAGCTTTTCTGCCTGCGCTTTAGAAAAGATCCCTTTATGCTGAAGTGC
>JALSUN010000088.1 GCA_027061425.1 Helicobacteraceae bacterium | reverse complement strand
TCGGTTTTCAGATCGCGCCACGTCTCAACTCTGCAGGACGTTTGGAAGATGCCAGCATTGCTTTAGAGTTTTTAACCGCAGAGACACCAGAGAAAGCCTTTAAACAGTTTGAACTGCTTAACAAGCTTAATGACCTGCGTAAAAGCATAGAAGCAGATGTGACAGATGAAGCCATAACACAAGTGAGCGAAGCAGACAAAGTCATCGTCGTTTATGGTGAAGAGTGGAATGAAGGGGTTGTCGGTATTGTAGCCTCTCGTTTGGTCCAACGTTTTGGGCGTCCTGCTATTGTTCTTAGCCTTACGGAAGGTCGTGCTAAAGGGAGTGCTAGAAGCATAGGAGAGGTGAGTATTTATGAACTTATAAAGTCTCAGAAGTCTCTTCTTTTGGGCTTTGGCGGACATACTATGGCGGCAGGACTGGCGATGGATGAGGAAGTCATAGAAACTTTTAAGACACAGATTAATAGCGTGGCCTCAAACATATCTGAAGAGGACTTCATCCCTAAAGAGGCTTTGGTGGGTGAGCTGAGTCCTTATAGTATTAACCCCAACCTACTCACCCTTTTAGATGCTTATGAGCCTTATGGTGAGGCAAACTCTCGTCCACGTTTCTTTGCTAAAGATGCTTTTGTAGAGAGTGTCAGTTACATGGGAAAAGAGAAAAACCACAGTCGTATTGCGGTGACTTTAGAGGGAGGGGTAGAGAAGCTTAATCTTATCGCTTTTAACACTCGCTTCTCAATGCCCACCAACCGACGTATCAGTTGCAGTTATACTGTGAACAAAAATGAGTGGAATGGTCAGGTAAGCATACAGATGATGCTTGACAGAGTTTACGAGTAGAGAAACCTACTTCTTCTCTTCTTGTGTCACAACGTAGATAATACCACCAAGACCCACAACAACAACTACTATTAAAAAACCCACTTGAATCATATCTAGAACAGTCATTATAAAGCCTCCTTTTCACCCTCTTTTGTCTCTTTAAGTTGCCCACAGGCAGCACTGATGTCTATGCCTTTAGAGTCACGTATGGTACATAAAAGACCATGATTAATGAGGTACTCTTGAAAAGCGACCATGTCGGCACGACTTGGGCGTTTGTATTCCGTTCCAGGATAGGGGTTAAAAAAGATAAGGTTCACCTTCGCCTTGATGCCACTCAAAAGCTTCACCAACTTCTTAGCAGAACCAATATCATCATTTTTATCTTTAATCACCAAGTACTCAAACATGACACGTTTACGGGTGTCGATAGGAAAACGTTTCACCGCGTCTATGATGGACTGTATATTGTTAGCCTTGTTCATCGGGATAAGCTCTGTACGGAGTTCATCATCTACCGCATGCAGACTGATAGCGATATGAACACCAAGGTCTTCTTCACCCAGTTTGTCTATCTTAGAGCTAAGACCACTCGTAGAGACTGTTTGACGCTTACCAGAGATGGCCAGACCATCCTCTTCTTTAAATATTTTGATGGCTTGTGTCAGGTTTTCTAAGTTATCTAGCGGCTCACCCATTCCCATATAGACGATGTTCACACGGCGGTTAGAAGCGTGGTCATTGTCCTTTTTAACATTCAGTACCTGCGCTACGATCTCTCCTGCTGTCAGGTCTCTTGTAAAACCACCCTTAGCCGTCAGACAGAAACTACAGCCCACCTTACACCCGACTTGAGTCGACACACAGACCGTATGCTTAGACTCATGCAAAATTTTGCCCTCTTCATCATACTGGGCATCTTTCATCTTCAACCACACCGTCTCCATGGTCTTGCCATCTGGCAGTTCAAAAAGATACTTAATCGTACCATCAGTAGAGACCTCTTTATGAAGGATTTTCAGAGGGTTCAAAATATACTTTTCTGCCAACTCTGCACGCAGAGACTTAGGAATGTTCTGCATCTCATCAAAACTGTCCACATAACTGTTATAGATCCAACCATAAACCTGCTTGGCGCGGAAAGAGGGTTTAATAAGGCTCTCAAGCTCTTTTTTGGTGAAATCCATGATGGTAGGAGTAGAAGATGTCATAAAAACCTCGAAATTTTATTTATAACATAATATCTAAGAGGCACTTACAAACTAGAGACATAAAAAATCTAATTTGCATAAAAAGCTGATAAAATAGCAAGACTAAAAGGAGTGCTTGTGACGACCCAGGAAAAAAAGTACCAGATTCTTCAAGAACAGTTTGGTCACAGCGCCTTTCGCCCACTCCAAGAAGAGGCGGTTGATACCATTTTAAGTGGTAGAGACTTGCTCATGATCTTACCAACAGGTGGCGGTAAATCCCTCTCTTTTCAACTGCCTACACTGATGATGGAGGGTACTACTGTCGTCATCTCTCCACTGCTTGCACTGATGCATGACCAAGTGCAGAGTCTTCAGGCCCAAGGTATGCGTGCTGAGATGCTCTCCTCTATGCAAAGCTCTGAAGAGGGTGGTGACATTGTTCGCAGACTTTATGCCAACGAGATAGACTTTTTATACCTCTCTCCTGAACGGCTCAACACCGATGGCATGCGTAACATCCTCACACAGATCAAGCTTAACTATTTTGTTATAGATGAAGCACACTGTATTAGTGAGTGGGGACATGAGTTTCGTGGGGATTATCGTGCACTTTCTCAGCTCAAAGAGACCTACCCTCATGTCAGTGTAGCCGCTTTTACAGCGACCGCTACAGAGCATGTACGTCATGACATTGTCAAGAACTTACAGCTTCATAATGCAGCCGTACTGCAGGGAAAGATCTTTAGAGAGAACCTACAGATTACCGCCAAACACCGCATCAAAGATGGTTACGACCAACTGACCAACTTCTTAGATGACCGTAAAGCAGAGAGTGGCATCGTTTATGCCTTCTCTCGTAAAAGTGTTGAAGCCATTGCTGCACACCTGATTAAAAAGGGGTACAGTGCAGCAGCCTATCATGCGGGCATGCCCACACAACAACGTAACGATGTTTTCCACAATTTTGTACATGACAAGACTAAGATTATTGTTGCAACCATAGCCTTTGGTATGGGGATTGACAAAAGTAACATCCGTTTTGTTGTACATATGTCGCTACCCAAAACCTTAGAAAACTACTATCAAGAGATCGGTCGTGCAGGCCGTGACGGTGATCATGCTGATGTTGTACTGCTTTTTAGTGCCGCTGACACCATCCAACAAAAACGTTTTGTAGAGATGAATGATGGAGATGCACAGTACAAAGCCCATCTCCTGCAAAAGCTCTCCACCATACAGCGTTTTGCAAGCAGTGAGACCTGTAGAC
>JALSUN010000087.1 GCA_027061425.1 Helicobacteraceae bacterium | reverse complement strand
AAAATTTAAAATCGTTAAAAGTACAAAACAGTGACATCTATATGATGAGTTTTGACAGAGAGTTAAAAGAACGGTTCTTAGAAATATGCCATAAAAGTAATAATCTTTATATGATGAGTAAATAATAAAGGGTGGGGGTGTCTATTTACTATTTTAGTAGATAATAGGATGTGAAAAAGGAAAATCATGAAAAATAGAATGATGTTTTTAGGCAGTATTATTTTTGCTTCGAGTGTTGTCTTCGGTGATACCCTTGTCTTGCTGCCACAACCTGCTGTTATGGTCGCACAGATACCTGTTACATTTGAACATAACATTGCTTCAGACTTAATATCAAGAGGGATAGAACCTGCCTCGGCCAAGACGTTTGCACAAAATAGTGTAGAAGATATGCCTAATGCCAGTTTTCATGTTGAGATGTTAAGTCACACACTTTCTGTAAGTAAAGAGGATATTTATGGATATATCGCCTCTCAGTCACTTTTTCAAAACAGTGTTGATCTACGTGCCCATGATGATGTTGTAGGGATGCTTCAAAGTATTAAAGGTTTGAAAACAGCTTCTCAAGATTTACAGTCTGTAGGTAGATATATTTTATTGGTGTCATAAAGAGATCGTTTGATCTGCCTCTTTTTTAGGCGCTTCTAAAAGTCTTGCTTCGATTTCTGGAGCAAATGGCGCTGGTAAAATGGTTTTATTGATCTTACGAAACCCCATCTCTACAAAAGCCACCATAACAGTACCACCAGGTAAAGCACCAATAAAAAGAACCACACTTATCTTTAAAATATCAGTGGATTGATGTTTTATAAAAGCTTTATCTTCTTGTGTCTTTGCCTGTTTTTTGAGCAGACGAAAAAGATGTAAAGTCTCTCTATACTCATTAATGGTGTGACGCTTTATGATGGCTATCTGTTTTTTTAGTTTTTTATTATTTAACATTATCTCTCTTGGTGTACATTCTGTTATCTTAACACATTAAAGTTTGATTCCCTGCCTGAGTTGCACTATAATGTCACAACTATTTATATAAAGGAAGTGCCCATGTGCGACTTCAATAACCTCGATGAAGCAGCTAAGACTGCTTATCACCAACAACTGAGTAAATGTGCTGATGCCTTTGGCGGTACCAACTTTTTTCTCCAACTTCTTGAGGCGATCCGTAAGACAAAACCCCATCCTCTGACAGCAAAGCATTGTGAGTTTCGTTTCTCTCGTGGTATTGTAAAGTGGGAAAAGGTAATTTTTAAAGACAAGTTTACACTACTTGCTACTATTCGTGTCAGTGAAAACGAAGATGGGAACTTGCTACCACCAAAAGATGATAAATCTTTTAAAAAGGTGATGAACCTACTGCGTACACTGCAGCCTATAGAGTTTGAAGTCTTACCAAAAAACCAAAAAGATGGTGAAGGATTTACCTTTCATGCTTTTGAGATCGTAGATAAAGAGACAACTAAAATCAACCCTGTATTTGATGCACTTTTCTTCTGTTCGGTAGATACCATCAAAAAAGTACTTAGTTACACACCTAAAGCATCATGACTGACGGTAAGTTACGTAAAAACATCATTTGTGGAAAGCCTGTAGCTATCGTACTCAAGAAGGACCAAGATACAGGTTACTTGACTGATGGCATCGTTCGTGACATCTTGACGAAGTCCCCTTCTCATCCCCATGGTATCAAAGTACGTTTGATGAGTGGTGAAGTTGGACGGGTCAAAGAGGTCTATTAAAACACTTATAAAGTGAAGATTGAATATAATCGCGTCAACTATTAATTAACTAGGAGCATCTCATGGGTAGAGCCTTTGAATACCGTAAAGCCGCAAAAATGAAACGTTGGGGGAACATGTCTCGTGTTTTTCCAAAACTTGCAAAAGCCATTGAAAAAGCAGCAAAAGAGGGTGGTGGCGAACCTGAGATGAACCCTAAACTCCGTACAGCGATCTTGAACGCTAAAGCGGAGAACATGCCTAAAGACAACATTGATGCAGCGATCAAACGTGCTTTAGGTAAAGATGCCAAAGATATGATCGAAGTAAACTTTGAAGGGAAGGGGCCTAACGGTACCTTGATCCTTGCAGAGTGTCTGACAGACAATAACACCCGTACCGTTGCTAATGTTAAAAATATCATCAACAGAAATGGTGGAGAACTTCTAAACAAGGGTGCCCTGGACTTTATGTTCTCTCGTAAGGCTATTTTCGAGTTTGATCTAAAGGACGACATGGATATTGAAGAGTTAGAACTTGAGCTCATCGATGCAGGTCTTGAAGAGATCGAGGCTGAAGAGGGTATCTGTATTATTCATACAGACTACAAAGACTTTGGAAACATGACCCACGCTTTAGAAGAGATGGGTGTTGAGATCAAAAAGGCAACTTTAGAATATATTGCCAATACACCTATAGAGATCACTGAAGAGCAAAAAGAGTTGTTGCATGTGATGTTGGAGAAGCTTGACGAAGACGAGGATGTACAAGCCGTCTACACAAACTTCTCTTAAAAGTTCCAGCTGCGGCGCGATTTGCACCGGAGTTCACCTCTCTACGCACACTAGTGCGTTATCGGGTTCACATCCGGCACAACTCACACCACAGCTGAAACTTTTACGACGCCTTGAATTTCTACGATGAACTTTCGCCATCGTAATCTACTGTTCTTGCTCTGTTTTTAATCTGTAAAATCTGCGTAATCTGTTGACAAAGGCTCTTGGTCTTAATACAACGATGTTGTTATTCTAATAATCAATAATCAATAATCAATAATCAAAACCAGTAACTTCACTGTTCTTTTCTAACATCAATAGTCGACAGCTTTTTTCCAAGATAGCGAGTTGCTTGGCCATTTCGTGGAGGTTTCTGTTGTAGGAGTAGACGCCGTAGCCTCTGATGACCATGATGTTGGTTTTATGACTGTGGAAGTATTGGGGGATTTCTGAGACGGCGCGGTCGTACCAGTCATCGAAATTTTTGGGATCGTAGATGGTGATTTGCCCAAGTTCTTGGTGGCCAAAAAAGTCTTTAGGGTCTATGATATTATGGTCTAATGAGTAGGCGGTAGTGAAGGGTGGCATACAGAAGGTGATGAACTTGGCATCCGTAATGATCTTGTAAATCCCTTTATGAATACCGGCATCGGCACTTGCATCATTCCATCTATAATCTTTAGCAAAATAGAGTTCAAGCATATCTTCTTCATCTATAGCATCAAAAATAGCCTCTTTGGTGTTAATCAGAAAACGGTTGCTCTCTATTTTAGCAGAGAAAGCACCATGATATATGCCATAAAAATCTTTACGAAACATAGAGAGTGCAAATGAGGAGAGTTGTTGGTTTAGATGCTTTTTATTCATAGTGTTATTGTAACATGAAAAGGAAAAAGGAAAAAGGTTAAAGTGCAGGGAGGCCTAAGCCTCAATAATTATTTGAGCTTGCCGTTTCCGTACTCTTCATAAAGGTACTCGGTAATGATAGCTGCATCTTTGTCAGTTATGGGTGCCTTAAAGTGAACAATCATCTTATCTACTTTACCTCTCCAAAACTTCTTAGATTGGCGTCCTTGGTTAAGAACGTACCCAAAAGAGTGACAGGTAAGACAGTTGGCATTGACTTCGTTGAAGCCTTTGCCCATCTTTACTTCAAATGGCATGTAAGGTACAGCGATATCACCTTCGACCTGTGCAAAAAGTGGTGCAGTGACTAGCGCTGCTAAAATTAGTAGTTTTCTCATCATTATCTCCTTAAGACACATCTACAGTGACTACATCAATACCATTAAACTTGTAACCACCGTGGTTCCATTTAATGTCTTTAGCCAAAGGCTGCTCTTGACCGATCTTATTAATGGCTTTAGCCATAATGGTCATTTTTCCATACTTAGTAGGATTGATCGCAAGCTTGAAGGTTCTATAAGCATAACGACCTGCCTCACCACTGTCGAGTTCTGCTTGCTTCCAAGTTTTACCATTGTCGATAGAGATCTTCACTTCGCGGATACCATGCCCATCATCAAACGCAACACCACGCACTACAACATGAGAGTTTTTCTGTAACTTTTCACCATTTTCTGGATAGCCTATAACCGATTTGACATTCATCTTTGTAATAGGTTTAGTGGTCTTCGCGTGTTTCTCAGGTGTTTCACATTCACATGCATTATCTGGCACACGATATGCGATGTCCATAAAGAAAAGTTTTTTGTACTTGTTGGTTACGGTGATGTTACTTAACATCTTAACCCAACTGTCAGAGTAGGTTCCTGGAATGATAAGACGAAGTGGGTAACCATTAAGATACGGAAGGTCCTCACCATTCATTTCATAAGCCAAGATAACATGGTCATCAAGCTCTTCTAGGTGAAGTTCACGGATGAAGTTTGGTGTCTCGTAGTAAGCAGCCGTCTCGCTACCATTAAAACCGATCCACTCTGCATCTTGTTTCAGGCCTGCTTGGTCAAGAAGGTCACTTAAACGTACCCCTTTCCATTTCGCACAACCCATAGCACCGTGTCCCCACTGTATGCCACCAGCAGTTGGTTTGAAGGCTGAGCGGCTGTTACCACCACATTGAAGGACAGCAGTGACTTCTACCTGCTCAAAGTTCGCAGGATCTTTAAGGTAGTCAAGTGTGATGTCAAGCTCTTTATTTACAAGACCATTGATGCTGATCTTGTAAGTTTTTGGGTCTATATGTGTTGGGATGTCCGGCATGTGCCAACGTACAAAAAATGCATCATTGGGTGTAATTGCATTTGCAAATGTACAGCGTGGTGACTCTAAAAGTGGTGGACGATCAGAGTAGGTGATCATGGGGCGTTTTTCAGGAAAATTAAGCTTCGAAATCTTACGATTGTCGATTGGTTGTCCTGTTACGCCTGCCTCAAGTGAAGTTGCCATAGTTGCGGCAGCTCCAGCAATAGTTGTTTTGAAAAAGTCTCTTCGTTTCATAGGGAACCTTTGAAAAATTATGGTGTATTTTAACACAGATATAAGGTGAATCAAAATAAAGTTAAAGGGATGTAACAAACAATATAATTGAATGTATGCTATAGTAACACACAATTATAATGAATTAAACCATATGAACATGGTAGATAGTGAGGTATATGATGTACTCTTTTAAACAGTTAGAACTTTTTATCTCCCTTGCCCGTACTCAGCGGGTTGTAGAAACGGCTAAAGAGTACGAAATGAGTCAGTCTGCGGTCTCAATGGCCATTAGAGAACTTGAAAGAGAGCTCAAAGATCAGTTATTTGACCGTATAGGTAAAAAACTGATACTTAATGACAGAGGACATCTGTTACTGCAAGAGTGTGCCCCCTCCTTAGAACATCTAAAAGAGCTTTATGCACGTTTTAGTGATGCCAAACTTATGGGAGAACTTCGTATCAGTGCTAGTGCTACGGTGGCTGACTACTTTATGCCAACACTAATCTATGATTATCTTAAGGCACATGACGGGATGCATTTGAGTCTTAAAAGTGCCAACTCTTATGAAGTGATAGAGCGGGTAAAAAATGGTGAGAGTGACTTAGGTTTTATAGAAGGTGCCTGTAATGATGTTAACATCGAGTGTCATGTTTTGATGCAGGATGAACTGGTCGTTGTGACAAGAGATAGCAGTTTTAAAGGAGCTAAACCTCTCTACATAGATCAAATTACAGAGAAAAAATGGGTGATGCGAGAGGAAGGATCAGGTACACGTTCTGTCTTTTTAAAGACTATTGCTCCCTTGGACAAAGAACTGAATGTTTTTATGGAATTTGGAAGTATAGAAGCGATTAAAAATTTTTTAGAAAGTGGTGAAGACTACTTTACTGTTTTACCCCGTATCTGTGTCGAAAAAGCACTTGCTGAAGAGAAACTGTTTGAAGTTAAAGTCATTAACATCTCTTTTACACGAGACTTTATCTTGGTAAAACGGAAAGATAGAAGTGAATCAGCACTTATGAAGCATTTTAAAGACTTTGTTATGCAGCGGTTTTTAAAATAGTGTTAAAATGCGGAGTTTAAAGCGATACGCAAAAAACATAGATGTAAATTGGGGAAGATAAATGAGAGAAAATGTCCTGTTGGAAATTAAAAATACATTTTGGTTGATGGCAAAGATTTACCTACTCTTTATGTTCTCTTTTATAATGTTTCGTACGATTTTCTTCATTTACTTTCACGATAAGATAGCATTAACCCATAATATTTTTAGTGAGGTTATTGGCAGTTATTGGCATGCTCTGGTAGTAGACACTTCTGGTGCTGCGTATGCTTCTATCATTCCATTTTTTCTGATACTCTTTTACTCTCTAGTCCGTTTACCCCTTTTTAAGTATCTTCTGAAATTTTATATTTATATCATGTTATTGGTGATCAGTTTTTCATATATCGCTGAACTTGGTGTCTATAATGAGTGGGAAGAGAAGCCAGACTTTCAAGTACTTAACTACTTAAGTCATCCTGATGAGATTTTAAACTCTAACCCTTGGCTCTACACTATTTTGTTGACGTTCATACTTTTAGTGGCACTGTTTATACTGTTTAAGGCCGTTGAGAAAGTGTTTAAAAAGAGTATGGTACCGACTAAAAAGTGTTATGCGGTGACACTCGCATTTTTTGTAGTAATGCCTGTAGTTGTGGTCATAGGTGCCAGAGGAGGTGTCAGTTCTGCAGTCGTTGCGCAGGCCGATGCCTATTTTTCAAAACAGAAGATCTACAATGATGCTGCGGTCAACACCGCCTATAACCTTCTCAAAACGACACTTAATGCACAAGATGTATTAACAACCAAAAATCCTTATACGGTTAAAATGGATACCAAAGAGAAAGAGGAGATGGTCTCGCGTCTTATCTCTACAAACCCAGAGTGCAACACCACTAAAATTCTTACAACTACACGCCCTAATGTAGTTCTTATTGTCTTGGAAAGTTGGGCGGGTGACTTTATAGATGATGATCCAAAGTTACGCAGTGTAATACCTAACTTTTTGAAACTTTCAGAGGAGGGAATTCTATTTCGTCATGCTTACGGAAGCGGTTCACTCTCACATGAGGGACTTCCGGCTGTACTCTCTGCTTGGCCTGATCTTTTTAATGTCAACATCAGTGAATTTTCAAGTAAACATACCAAACTCCCCTCCATAACAGAAAGTCTGATGCAAAATGGCTACAGAGAGAGCATGTTCCTTTATGGTGGACAGTTACGATATGGAAACCTCACCTCTTTTATCTATAAAAACAAGTTTCAGACCATAGAAGAGTATAAAGATATACCGAGTGTAGATGATGAAGGGGTAAATGGACGTTTAGGACTTCATGATGGGTATATGTTTAACTACTTGAGAGAGAAAATTTCGAAAGCTAAAACACCGTTTTTTGCCTCTATGTTCACGCTATCTTCACACTCTCCTTACGACCAACCGATGCAAGATGTCATAAAATGGGCAGGTGGAGATAATGGCTTTTTTAACTCTGTCTATTATACGGACAAGTCCATCGGAGAATTTATAGCGTCTTCTAAAAAAGAGTCATGGTATGCCAACACACTTTTTATTTTTGTTGCTGACCACTCCCACCACACCACACTCGCTTGGAATAGAAATGATCCACGGTGGCATCACATCCCTATGATGTTTTATGGTGAGGTGATTAAAAAAGAGTTTAGAGGTAAAACGGTAGATACTATTGTTTCTCAGCATGATATCGCAGGAACACTACTCTCACAACTCGATATAGATCATAAAAAATTCACCTTTAGTCGGGATGTTTTTTGTTCTGATTATGAGCCAAGCGCTTATTTCTCCATTACCAATGGCTATGGTATAATCACGCCTGAGGGTTATATAGCATATGATATCGTCAACAAACGCACAAAAATGCACGATGGCAATGCAACAGAGACACTCAAGTTAAAAGGTCAACTCTATTTAGAAAAGCTGTTTCAAACCTTTTTAGACTATTAGTCATCACACGATCAACGATATTGAGGAAAACACTATAATTATTAATAAACTTGCGAAATTTGGTTCTGTTGGTGCTCTTGGATCTGTAACGAACATCGTTATTTTCTCCATACTGACACTTTTAAACATTAACTATAATATCTCATCTTTTATAGCCTTTTTAGTAGCAGTTACACAGAACTATCAGCTTAACAAACGCTGGACCTTTAAAGATCATAATACTAAAACGAGAAAAAAGTTCTCAAAATACCTGATCTTGAATTTCTTGTCTTTTTTAATTAATCTTGCAGTACTTAACGCTGTTGTAGAAGTTTTTGGAGATGACAAGATTATTAAAATACTGGGTCAGATTGCGGGTATTGGTGTGGCTATGGGGTTTAATTTTTTAGGAAGTTATCTTATTATATTTGCTAAAGAAAAGGAGCAGACATCATGAACAGAGGTATCGTTGTTATTCCGACTTATAATGAGATCGAAAACATTACGGTCATTTTAGAGAAGGTCTTTGCTCTTAATCTTGGTCTAGACATCTTAGTGGTTGATGACAACTCCCCTGATAAAACGTATGAAAAAGTTCAAGAGATCATGGACGAAAAACGCTATGGAAACCAACTAAACCTCTTAGTGAGAGAGGCGAAAGAAGGGCTCGGTAAAGCGTATATTGCTGGTTTTAAGTGGTGTTTGGGATACCCGTATGAATTTATTATAGAGATGGATGCAGACCTCTCTCACGATCCTAAATATCTCTCAACATTTATAGAAAACATAAAAAACAATGATCTTGTTATAGGCTCTCGCTATGTAGAAGGTGGCGGTGTGGTCAACTGGTCATGGTTTAGAAAGTTCATCAGCTTTGGTGGCAGTACCTATGCAAGGACTATTTTAGGGATCTCAATAAAAGATGTCACCGGTGGTTTTAAATGTTTCAGACGTGAAGTTCTTGAGACCATAGACCTTGAGAGTATCATCAGTGCAGGGTATGCCTTTCAGATAGAGATGAACTACCGTACTATCATCAATGGTTTTAGAGTAAAAGAGGTACCCATTGTGTTTGAAGACAGGGTTGCCGGAAAGTCTAAGATGTCTAAAAAGATCTTTATAGAGGCACTTCTAAACGTAGTGACCTTGCGCCTGCACAAAAAAGAGTTTATGAAAGACAAAAAAGCAGTAGGTGACACCCAAGGTCAACAATGAGAAGTATCCATCAAAACTTCTACTACCTCTTAGCCGCTCTTTTTTTACTACGTCTTTTCGTCATTCCTCAATTTGGTCTTGGTGTTGACGAAGCCCATTACGCCCTGTATGGCATGCATGTTGACCTGAGCTATTATGACCATCCTCCTTTGGTCGGTTGGGTGCAGTACCTGTTTATGAGTATTTTTGGTATTAATGAGTTTGCTGTACGTCTAAGTGCGGTGATCATAGGCGCTATTACGCTTTGGAGTGTCTATTTTCTCATCTATGAGATTACTAAAAAAAGTACCTTGGCCTTGGTCGGTGCACTGGCATTAAGCGGATCGTTTATGTTTAATGCGCTGTTTATGATGCTGATGCCTGACACCTTGCTCTTTGCGCTTATCATCCCCATTATCTTGGCAACGGTCTCTCTGAGTAAAAACCAGAGTGCTCTCAACTGGTTGGTTCTTGGTCTCTTGTTAGGCATCGCGGGTCTTGCAAAATATACAGCCGTTTTGTTTGTGATCCCTATTTTACTTTTTTTCATCATCAAGAAGCAGTATAAGCTCTTTTACTCACCAAAAATCTTGATAGCCATTGTTCCCGCTCTGTTACTCATCTCTCCTGTGCTTCTGTGGAACATACAACATGACTGGATCAGTTTCACTTTTCAAAGTGAGCATGTTGTGGGTTCTAATACCATTAAATGGAGTGGATTTTTTCGCTCTATCGTGACGCAGTTTCTTGCGTACTCACCCTTTCTCTCACCTCTGGCATTTTATGGACTTTATCGTGCATTAAAGTCTAAAGACGAGAGACTCTTTTTGAGTGGACTTTTTGGTCTGACTCTCATACTCTTTTTTACATATGCTTCACTGTATAAAACGGCCTTACCACACTGGACAGCTCTTTTTTACCTTTTGTTCATTCCTATAGGCAGTGCACTGTTGTGGGAAAAAAGTGTGGCTTGGCGTCGTTATCTTAAGGGTGCTATCGGTCTCTCTCTCTTGATTACTCTGGTGCTCTATGCAGAACTCTCCTTGAAGCTTATACCCTTTCCAGATTATAAGTCCCTACACAGAGACATCTACGGCTTTGACACCATTATGAAAGAGGCCAACACCCTCTTAGAAGACAATAACAACTCAGCCATAGCGGTGACCAACTGGTTCATAGCCTCACGCGCCAATTTCTATAATCACCCTTATGATAGTGATCTTTTTCTCATCAGCAATAAAGACTCCCAATACAAGTTTTGGCGCAAGCAGTCTCCCCTAGGTAGAGATCTTCTTTTTATCAACACCCATGATTATCATACAGACATTAAAAATACAATGATATGTAGTCAGAGTGAAAAAGCTGCGCAAATAGACTTGGTACTTAATCATCATAAGGTCAACACCATAGAGTATGTCTGGTGTAGAGACTTCCAAGGTAGAAAATAGTGCCCAACAAAACATTACTGATACTCGGTTCACTCTTCACACTCCTTCTCATTGTACTCTCATATCTCTACTTTGATATCCCTGTGGGACGCTGGGCCATAGCGCAAGATGGCTCTATACTAGATGATATTGCTACATTTTTAGGTTATTTTGGAGAGGCCCTGTATATATTAATCATCTCTGGTCTGATATGGATCATCACTAAGTATATAAAAACGGAGCACACGCTATTAATGGTTCGCAGCCGTTTTGTATTTTTAAGCGTTGTTATTACAGGAATAGGGGCAAATGTTATTAAAGTGATCTTTGGAAAAGCGCGTCCGATACTTTTGAAAAACCAGGATGAATTTGGATTTACATGGTTTGCCTCATTAAGAGACCACGCCCACCTCTCATTTCCCTCTGGACACGCCACTACAGCTTTTACTTTAGCTACGGCATTAACACTCTTTTTTCCTAGAGCATGGCCTCTCTTTTATAGTTATGCGGTGACTATTGCGCTCGCCCGTGTAGGTGCTTGGGACCACTATCCAAGTGATGTGATGGCTGGGGCACTCTTTGGTACGCTGACCACATTACTACTGTATCACAGTAAATTTATGGGGCTTAAAAAAGTTTAGAAGTTTTTTTCCAGTGTGACCATGTTGTAGTTAGAACCATTGAGAGCTCCACCATAAAGTCCAAAAACACTTGATCGGTGTTTGAGGGTGTAACCGAGGTAGAG
>JALSUN010000086.1 GCA_027061425.1 Helicobacteraceae bacterium | reverse complement strand
ATGCTATTGAGACCAAAGATGATATTGCCAACATTATCGTAGCCCAGTACATGGGTGCTGCGATCTATCTCAAAGATATCGCTACAGTTGAAGACAGTTATGACAAACAGAACTTTCAATCGGCACTGATCAGTACAAAAAAAGAGAGTGGTGACTTTAGCCATCTTCAAGATCAGGTTACACTGACCGTCTCAAAACTACAAGGGACCAATGCTGTTATCATTGCTGATGAAGTCAAAAAGGCTTTAGAGTCTTATAAATCAGAGATGGCAAAACATGGTGTCAGTTATGTCATAACCCGTAATGATGGTGAGCGCGCCGACGAAGCCGTTAATGAACTGGTATTTCACCTTGTCTTGTCTATTGTCATCATCGCTATCTTGCTGATCATTGTCTTAGGCTGGAGAGAGTCACTGATCGTTACCCTAACGGTACCGGCCATTTTGGCAATTACACTTTTTGTTGCCTACTTGACAGGACAGACAATCAACCGTATTACGCTTTTTGCTTTTTTACTAAGTCTGGGACTTTTAGTTGATGCCGCCATCATCGTGATCGAAAACATTCACCGCCATTTTCATGACGTGGATGCTGCTGAACGTGACATTGATGAGTTGATGATTGAAGCGACTGACGAGATCGGAGCACCAACTAACATCGCAACACTGGCTATCATCTTAACTATGGTTCCAATGGCCTTTGTCGGCGGTATGATGGGACAGTTTATGAAACCTATTCCAGAAAACGTTCCTGTTGCACTCATCGCTTCACTGTTTGTAGCCTATATATTCACCCCTTATCTGGCGGTTAGATTTCTTAAAAAGCCTGAACATAAAGGAGGCCATTAATGTTACAAAAACTAGAACAGCTCATCTATAACCTGCTTGAAAGTTCTCTAAAGAAACGACTTGTTTTAATCGCGAGCTTGGTTGCCTTTGTTTTAAGTATGTTACTGTTCCCAACACATATGGTTCTCGCCAAAATGTTACCGGGAAAGAACAATGACACCTTTAACATCTATGTCGACCTGCCAGAAGGCAGCTCTATACAGCAGACACAGAAGGTAAGTGAATGTGTCGTCCATTACATCCAGCAAGAGTCTCAGGTAGTCGATACCGAGGTCTTTTTAGGCATGGGATCACCTCTCGACTTTGCAGGACTGATCAAGGGCTCACAGTTTAAACAGAGTGAAAATGTAGCAGAAGTCGTTGTGAACCTTACTAAAGCCCATCATCGAGATGAACCCTCTTACATGATGGTCCAGCGTATTCGTCCTCTCATACAGACCAGTTGTGAAAAGATCATCCCAAAAAGCAACATCAAGTTTGTTGAGCCCCCTTCTGGTCCACCGACTATGGCTGCGATCGTAGCAGAGATCTATGGTGAAGATGCTCAGGGTATCCGCACACTAGCACAACGTGTTGCCCAGGTGTTCAAAGAGACTGATGGTCTGGTAGATGTTGATATTATGCAAGATACTGTTTATGACAAATATGAGATCAAGGTCAACAGTGTCAAGATCGCCAAGTCCGGTCTGAGCATTAAACAGGTCAATGATATCTTGTATATAGCCTTTGAGGGTATGGGTATCGCTGTAAAAAACTCAGAGATCTATAATGACCAGATCCCCATCTTTTTGACCTTGAGTGATCAGACTAAAAAGTTTACCAACAAAAGCCGCAGTGCTATTGAAAGCAAACTCTCCAGTCTGCGTCTGATGAATCAAAAAGGGATGATGGTACCTGTTACAGAAGTTGTAGAGATAAATGCGGTAAAGTCACATCCTATGATCATGAGTAAAGAGCTGCACCAGATGACTAATGTCTTGGCAGAGACCGACATGGTTTCTCAGGTCTACCCATTGATGGCAGCGCGCAACACGATCATCGACTCTTTTACAGATGACTATCTTATTAACAAGATAGGACTGTTTAATCTTGAGTTAATCGAAAAAAATACCGGTAAGGTTTACAAACTTATTTGGGATGGTGAGATGGAGGTGACTTTAGACACCTTTGTCGACCTTGGTGGTGCTTTTATCTCAGCACTGATCTTGATCTTTTTACTGTTGGTCATCTACTATAAGAGTTTTACACTCAGCGGTATCGTTCTTTTAGGAAGTTTCCTCTCTATTATCGGGGTGGTTGTTGGTCACTGGATCATGGATCTCTTCACTGCAGATACCTTTTTCTTGACGGCGACTTCACTCATAGGCTTTATTGCCCTGATAGGTATCAGTTCACGTAACTCTCTGTTGTTGATCGACTTTACCAAGTCTTTGATCCATGACAAAGGGATGCACAAAACCGAGGCCATTGCCTACGCTTCTGCTACACGGGCCAAGCCTATCTTTTTGACAGCAGCAGCGATTATCCTGGCCTCTACCCTACTCGCCTCTGATGCCGTCTTTGGTGGCTTGGGTGTTGCTTTGATCTTTGGAACAGTGGCAGCTGTGATCGCATCACTGGTGATTGTACCGATCTTGCTTCATAACGCAGACCTTGAAAAGCACTTTGGCTATGTACCACGAAAAGCTGTTTCACTTGACGAGCATGTTGCCTGATCAAAGATAAGCTTCTATCTCTACCTCATCTAGCTGAGTGTTTTTGAGATGGGCTTTAGCATACTCCATGTAAACACCTGACTCCAAAAAGAGTCTAAACAGATCAGCATCAAGGTGCTGGTCTTTCACCATAAAACTCATGATCTTCAGTGCCTCAGACAATGTTTTACCTTTTTTATAAGGTCGGTCTGATGCAGTGAGCGCCTCAAATATATCGGCAATAGCCATTATTCTCGCAGGGATAGAGAGTTCACTCTCACCCAATGCTCTAGGATAGCCTGTTGCTATTAAGGTCTCATGGTGAGTTCCTGCATACTCTGGTATACGCTTCATCTCATCTGTATAAGGCAACTGCTCCAGCATTTTAATCGACATGATCACATGTTCTTGGATCTTGAAACGTTCCTCTTCACTCAAGGTTCCCCGCTCGATACAGAGGTTATAGATCTCTCCATAGTTATAGAGATGTTCCGGTACCTCAAGTTTAAAACCTTGTGCCTTGTATCCAGCTTCATCAAAATTGGTACGTTTTATGATATGTTCTTGTCTGTCACTCAGAAGAGGTTCTTCTGCAGGTAAGATCACATGTGAATAATGTGCATAACGTATTAACTCATTTGCAGAGAGCCCCAGGCGGTTGTCAAAATGTCGTGTCCAAGACAGCTGTGCGAGCTGCTTCAGACGTTTCTGTTTTTCCTCACTCATAAACTCTCCACCTATATTGCATTCTGCGATAAAGGCAAAGTCATCTATTAACTTCTCGCGCTCGATCTCGCGCCAGGTTTCTAATCTTTGTGCATCATCACCATGTAACTGTCTCTCTAGCAACTCTATATCAAGATCACGCCACAACACCTCAAAACGCATCCGCACCTCATGAATACGGTTATAGATGGTCTCGAGTTTTGTTGCCTTGTCAACGACATACTCCGGTGTGGTGATCTTGCCACAGTCATGCAGCCATGCACCCCGTTCAAACTCTTCAAATTCATCCGGCGTTTTAAAAGCAAAATCCTTAAAAGGCTCCCTATCTGACCTGCTTGCCTCTTTAACAAGTTCTACTGCGATCAGAGGGACTCTCTGACAATGTCCTGCTGTATAAGGGGACTTGGCATCAATAGCATCCGCTATAAGCTTGATAAACCCATCCATAAGCTCCTTTTGAGCAACTTGGTAGGCGTGAATGCTCTGAGACATATCCATCAGGGAGTGTGAAAGACGGTTAAGCTCTTTAATATTTGACTTGACTTCAACAACATTTTCAAAATCACGTTCTCTGATCTTTTTGTTTTCTTTCATGACGGCATAAATAGGGCGTACTATGAGGTTCGTTGCCAAAAGGGTAAAGGGAACACTCACAACAAGCAGTGCCAAGACCGCATACAGTGCAAAAAGGATCTTTTCTATATAAGGCTCAAGCATCTCATCTTTTGAGACACTTACTCCAAGATAAGAGTCATAACCACTTCCTTCACTTATACGAGAGACCATGGCAAATCTACTGGTATCTTTTAAAGGCATGTTCATGCGATGCGTTTGTGGATCTTTCAAAAAAGTCGTAATAAGATCATTGTCAAAATCACTATGCCTATCGGTATTGGCAATAATAGCACCATCACTTCCAAATAGAAGCAGTTCACTTGTCTTAGAGAAGCGTAAGGACTCCAAGGTCTGTTTTATATTGCCCAAGGAGAGGTCGAGACCGATCACAACATTACTGTTATCAATCCTTTTAGAATAAGTAATACCCCGCTCCTGTAAAGTCTTAAAGAGATAGGGAGCGCCTTGTACGACTTTATCACTTTTCATCGCCATTTTATACCAAGTTCTTGTGGTCGGCATTAAAGAGGCGTTGACACTTCTTATCTCTATTGTTTTCAGGTTCTCATCAAAATAATAGAGCCTCTTTACTCTCTCGCTACCCTCACCCATAATAGTGTAAGCCAACCAATAGGTGTTTTTAGGTACATTGAAATAGTTCTGTAATTTATAAGACATCTTGATGTTAAAGACTTCTATAAAAGCTTTATCACCCTGCGCACTGTACATAGCAACAACATTTTTTAGACGTTTCAAAGTAAATACATACCGCTTGACAAGCTTCATGTTAAGTTTTTTACCCATAGGCTTCACGATATCTGGGAAGTTCTGCATCTGATAGATCACCGCTTTAGAGAGCGCATCACGACTGGTTAACTCACTGCTTATGTTGGTGGTGATCAAATGAAAGTTTTTTTGAGTTGCCTCTAAGGCCATCTCTTTACTAAAGTAATATTGCATACCTGCAAAGAGCAGAATGAGTAAGGTAATAAGTACTGTTATATAAGAAAATATATGGACGCGGATCGTGATTTTTGGCATAATAGACCTTAGAGTAGTGCTAAGGCATTGTAACATAAAGCATTGGGGAGTAAAAAGAGAAAAGACCTACAAACTGTAGGTCAATGGTTTAAAGACGCACAGCCTTAACACTAAGACAAGCATCAAGTTTTGCAAGTTCTGCAATCGCAGCATCATTAACATCTGAATCGATCAAGATCACAGCAAGTGCTTCAGCCTTGTCATTACGGCCAAGGCGGAAATCAGAGATATTTACGTTGTGGTTAGCAAGGATCGTTCCTACTTCACCAATAACACCTTTTACATCTGTATTTTTAAAGATGATCATATTGCCCTTAAGTGCAACATCAACTTCGAAACCGTCGATGTCTACAATACGTTGCACATCGTCTTCGAAGATAGTCGCCGACATACTCAAGGCTTGCTTTTCTGTAGTGAGCTTAACAGAGATAAGGTTTTTGTATGGAGATGCGACATTACTCTCATCTACCTCTATCTTGATCCCTTTTTCTTCAGCAACAAACTCAGCATTGACATAGTTGATCGTCTCACCAGTGTTGTTCGCCAAAGCACCTACTGTAGCAAATGTAGCCAATGACTCAAGATACTCAGCGATCTCACCGTCACCACTCACTTTGATAGAAACTACCGGTGCTTTGTTGATCTGAGATGCCAGGAAACCAAGTTTTTGACCCATCTCTAAAAATGGCTTTACAAATCCAGGGATCTTAGACTCATCTATAGGCAGGTTGAATGCATTAGGAAATGCGATGCCTTTAGCTGCTTCTGCCGCTTGTTGTGCTGCCTGTGTACCGATGTTGTACTGAGACTCAAAGGTGTTGGCACCCAAGTGTGGAGAGACAACGATGTTATCAAGCTCAAGTAGTGGGTGGTTGATCGCAGGCTCTTTGATGAAAACATCAATACCGGCAAAACGTACCTTCCCAGACTTAAGACCATCATATAGTGCATCTTCATTGTAAAGACCACCACGTGCACAGTTGACAAGTACCACACCATCTTTCATCTTAGCAATCTCTTCTTTGTCGATGATGTTAAGCGTCTCTTGGTTTTTAGGTGTGTGAATCGTGATAATGTCACAAGCCAAGATGTCTTCAAAGTTTTCAGTGTACTCTACACCAAGGTCTGTTGCCTTAGAAGCATTGATGTATGGGTCAAATGCAACAACATCCATCTCGAAAGCTTTGGCACGGATCGCGACACGGCTACCAATGTTACCAAAACCAATGATACCAAGTTTCTTGCCCTTAAGCTCATAACCGTACCACTTCTCACGTTTCCAGATACGCTGGTTTTTAAGGTGGTCATGAGAATATGGGAACATTCTCATACAAGAAAGCATATGTGTCATAGTAAGTTCAACTGCAGCAATGGTGTTAGCAGTTGGTACGTTCATAACGATGATGCCCTCTTTAGAACAGCCATCAATATCTACGTTATCCACACCAACACCGGCGCGAACGATTGCTTTCATCTTCTTAGCCGCTGCGATAAACTTTGCATCTACATCAGTTGAACTACGCGTAATCGCTACATCAGCGTCAGCAATAACATCTAAAAGCGCTGTCTTGTCAATGTCTGCTGCAAATACGTAATCGATCTGAGGATCGTCTTGAAGCATTTTAAGACCTGCTTCGTGGATGTGGTCACAAACTACTACTTTATATTGTTCCATAAGTACTGTCCTGTAAAAAATATTTTAATTTTGATTTCAATGTATGAGAATACACTCAAAACAAGATTGGGAGTTAAAAAATGAAAGAGTAGCCTAAAAGGCTACAACTTACATTAGTTTTGCAAGGGAATTGCTTACTTAAGTTGATCTTTAAGAAGGTCGCCTAGAGTGTTACCTGCATCTTCTTTGTTCAAGTCAGCAATGATCTTTGCATCGTTTACACGAGAAAGTTGCTTAACAGAAAGACGGATACGGTCACGTTGTGTATCGATAACAGCTATTACTGCTTCGATCTCTTGACCGATTTCAAGCTCTTCTTTTACAAGTGGCTCAAGATCTTCGTCACGGATAAGTGCATCAACACCATCGTCTAGAGAGATAAAGACACCGAAGTCTTTAACATCACGAACCTTACCAGTGATCACTTCATTACGGCTATGGTTAGCTGCGAAAGTGTCTATCGGGCTGTCCTGAAGACATTTGTGGTTAAGAGAAATTTTCTGATCATCACGGTTAATACGTGCGATTTTAACTTCAACTTCGTCACCTTTTTTGAACATGTCTTTAGCTTTAGTACCTTTTTCCCAAGATGTATCTTGGTTATGAAGAAGACCTTCAACACCATCAATCTTAACAAATGCACCAAAGTCAGTAAGAGATGTAACAACACCAGTAGTGATCTCACCCTCTTTACGTTTCTTGACAAACTCATCAAATGGTTTTGGAAGAAGACGCTTCAATGAAACACGAAGTTTATGAGTATCAGAGTTGATCTCAATAACTTCAACATCAATCTCTTCGCCTACTGTTAGGTAGTCATTAGGATTTTTGATGTTTTTGTTCCAAGTGATCTCAGAAATGTGTAAGAAACCTTCGATGTCATTACCAAGGTCAACAAATACCCCGTAAGACTCGATGTTACTTACAGTAACTGTGATAGTATCACCTTCGTCTAGCTCAGACTCAACCTCAGCCCAAGGATCTTCCATACAAGCTTTGATAGATAGTGAAAGATGACGCTTATCTTTGTCATAAGAGATTGCTTTAACAGTAACAATGTCACCTTCGTTGTAAAGCTTAGAAGGGTTAACTGGACCCTTGTAAGAGATCTCGTTGTAGTGAACAAGACCATCAACTCCACCAACATCAACGAACATACCATAAGAAGTGATCTTCTTGATAGTTCCTTCAACGATAGTATCTTCAGCCATTAGCTTGTCAATAATCTCTTTTTTCTTCTTACGCTCTTCGTTGAAAAGTTTACGACGAGATACAACGATAGAAGTATCTTCTGGATCAAGTTTAATGATCTGCGCCTTAACTTTACGGCCAACAACTTCATCACTGTCTTTAAATGCAGCGAGTGAACGTGGCATAAAGAACTTAACAGAATCCATCTCAATAACATAACCACCACGGTTTTTGTTAGTAATAACACCTTCGATTACGATATCTTCGTAGTCGTCTTTGTTAGCATTGATAAACTCAAGAGTTTTTGCCTGCTCTAACACTTTTTTGTGAGAGATTTTTGGACGCTCGTTGTAGTAACCAGTGACCATAACAGTGATACTATCACCAACTGCATGAGTTAATTCGCCATCTTCACCACGAATTTCATCTAAAGGAAGGATTCCCTCTAACTTCTCACCAACACCAACTAGTGCGCGCTCATCTTCGATTTGTAATTCAACAATTTCGCCTTCAACAATACGGTTTGTGGACTCTTGTGCCTTTTCAGACGCCTCAAACATTGCCGCAAAATTTTCTTCTTCTAAAAGCTCTTCAGCCATACATTTTCCCTTGTCTTCATAAATAAAATTTCGTAATTATATCTAAGGCAAACTTAATATATATAGCTATTTCTATATAAATCCAAAAAGAATCTCTCTTTGTAGATAATACGTTGTATATATGCTCTAGCAAGATGAGACTTTCACTATAAAACCATATACTATATATAGGTCTTACAATAAATGTTTATTCAACCGTAAAGTTAGCAAATGTACCTTCGACACTTAAGGCACTTCGGTAGCGGGTCTGTGTTAGTTTCACCCGCTTAGTCTTAAGGTCACACACTGCGATGCGAAAGTTAGCACCCATCGTCGGTTCTACGATACAGATGATTTTGTCACCAAGTTTGCGCGTGGCATGGATGTTTCCTTGAAGGTTATGAAAAAAGTACTTGGGATAACTCAGTGGCGTAATCTCAACAATTTCTACTATTTTATTACTTTCAAGTGTCTCCGCTATGAGGTTAGCATCATCAAAGGTGCCAAACTGCACACACCATTCATCAAATTCCTTGTTAAAGTTTTCTAAATTTTCATCCAAAAAACCACCTGCTGCTGACTGTAATGCAAAAATACTCATAAACCAAACCTAAATAAAATTCTTATTATGAAATCATAACATACCCATAAAAAATCATAAGTTTAAAGCACTGGTATAGATGCTAATTCCCTATATTTCCAACACTTTTGGCTGTTCTAATATTTTAGAAACGTCCCTCAACAAACCTAAGCTATAATTCACTTATAAAAGACTAGAGGCTTTATAAGCAGACAAGGCAGAGACGATGGATGTAGACACACTATTTTTAAAAGACAATGAAGCATTGATCATAACTGCTGAACAAAATGTAAAAGCGCTCTTAAGTGAGGTCTTTACCCATACAAATAAAGAGACTGCTGTTATAGTATATGACACAAGGTCTCTCTTATCAACAGTTTTGGCGGAGGGTTACAAAAGTGCCCTACCTCACGCTATACTTGTTGACTTTGATGCAGAGGCACCTGAAGCCATTATGGAAACACTAGGTAAATTAGAGGCATATGATCTGGCTATCTTAGTACAGTCCACCAGCTTTCGTCTTGACGCTTTTCGCATACGTGTTGAGCTTTTTAAACGCAAGATCAAGGTCATCGAGCACCCTCACTTGAGCCGTATGAGTGATGAAGAAGTACCCTACTATATCGATGCACTTGTTTATGATGCTGAGTATACACGAGGAACAGGTCGTGCACTCAAAAACAAAATAGATACAGTAAGTTCGGGTGTTGTTGTAAGTGACGGCGAACAGCTTTTTTACGACTCACCCTTTGAGTCTGCCAAACTCAACATCGGTGATTACTCAGAGATGCCCAACACAGGCGGTCAGTTCCCCATCGGTGAAGTCTTTACTGAAGCGCAAGATTTAAAAGCACTTCACGGGCGTGCAAAAATCTTCTGTTTTGGGGACATTGACTACAAGATCAACCGACCTGAAACACCCATTACACTTATTATAGAAGAGGGACAGGTTATAGACTGTGAGAATTCTACCCCTGCTTTTAACAACATACTCTCCAACATACGTAGAGACGAAGGCACGGTCTGGGTTCGTGAACTAGGTTTTGGTCTGAACCGTGCATTTAGTAAAACACGTAGAGTTGCTGACACGGGCAGTTACGAACGTATGTGTGGTGTGCATGTCTCGCTAGGCGCTAAACATGGCATGTATGGCAAGCCAGGGTTTAAACGTAGAGATGGCATTTATCATGTTGATGTCTTTATAGATACTGACACAGTCATACTTGGCGACGAAGTGGTCTATCAAAATGGCGCTTGGAGCGTTTAAAAACAGCTAAATATCCTAATCTTATGAGATTTAGTACAATAAACAAAAGGTTTAATATGCAAGACAAAACAATAAAATACTTTCGTGGTAAACGCGTAGGCACTGAGACATATTATGAGGGTGATGCTTTTATTACAAAGCGTTACTATGATGATAAAGCTAACAACGTTAAAGAGATGGTGACCGTCAAAGGGACAAGTAAAGAGATAAAACACTTTACAGCAAGCGGTGTTTTGTCAAAGACTGAAAACTTTCTCAAAGGAGTGCGTCATGGTATCGAGACAAGATACGTCATCCCTAAAGCAGATGAAAGCATTAAGTCCACTAAAAGATACCAAGACGGAAAACTGCATGGCGAGTGTATGACTTATGATCAAACAGGAAAGGTCATCAAACAAGAAGTGTTTGCACTTGGAAAGCTTGTTTTAAAGTACGTACAAAAAAAAGATCTGGATAATGAGATCGAATGTATTGAGATCGTTGATAAAGAGAGCCTCAAACACATACCGGAAACAGATTTTGATACATTAGAAAGTTATAAGAGAGAACATCCAGAATGGTTCAAAAAGGCATAACTACATGAATAAAGACATAGAGTCTATGACACCAGACAGACCAGACATTATAACTTCACAAATAGATGCTATAAACTTTTACCCTAAAATAGATATAGAGGCTACTGTTGTTGAGATGATCGCAGGCAAGTATGTTTTTGTTGGCAAACTTTATAGTGATGGTCTAAAGGTATTATCCGAACTCAAAAGAAACCTACAACTAAAATACAATGACAAAAGTTTTCAAGGACAACGCGATTATCGTTCTGCCTTTAGAGAGGCTTCTCAAAGAGTTTTGCTCAAAGTCAAAGACCATAAACTAACCACTAGAAAATCTCCTGATATTGGTTGGTTAGAACTACTCTACCCTGAGGTATCAGAGTTTTATATTTCATTTGCTCAGGTACAGGGCATGAACAGCTCTTGGCAGTGGTATCAAAAAGGGATCGAAGTCAAAACCTTAGACTTGACACTTCATCCCTATTATGGAACCTATTTTCCCACAAGGTTTGACCATCTGAAGCTGTTTGATCAATGGT
>JALSUN010000085.1 GCA_027061425.1 Helicobacteraceae bacterium | reverse complement strand
CATGAGAGTGACCAAGTTGAAGGTTAAGAACCTTTCCTTTAACAGCAGCACGGTAACCAACACCGTTGATCTCTAGTTGCTTAGAAAAACCAACTGTAAGACCTTTAACGATGTTCGCAGAAAGTGCACGGTATGTTCCCCAGAAGGCACGATCTTCACGTGAATCTGACTTGTTCTTAAATGTAAGTGTCTGACCATCAAGTTCAACAACAACATTTCCCTTAGTGTCAAGAGTACGTGTATCTTTACCTTTTACAAAAGTAACGATAGCGCCATCTACACTAACTTTGATCTCAGCTGGTACTACAACAGGATTTTTTCCAATACGTGACATATTATCCCCTTACCAGATTGTAGCCATTACTTCACCACCGATACCAAGCTCGAAAGCTTTATCGTTAGGAAGAACGCCTTTAGATGTTGAAACGATAATAGTACCGTAACCATTTTTGAAACGTTTGATCTCACCAGCCGGCTTGTAAACACGACGACCTGGTTTTGAAACACGTTTCATTTCATTGATAACAGTTTTACCGTTTTCATCATACTTCAACACTACGTTGATGCTTTTCTTAGTACCATTTTCGACTACATTGAAAGATTCAACATAACCTTTGTCTACTAAAATTCCTACCATAGCTTCAACACTCTTAGAGTGAAGAAGTGTTGCAACGTCAAGACGACGCATTGCAGCATTACGGATACGAGTTAATGAGTCTGAAATTAAATCATTTACCATTATATATTTCCTTTAATTGCTAAGTGTTTCCACTTGCTTCAGTTAGGAGTTTCGTTCTGGGGTGCCAACTCCGAGCCTGACGCTTAGTCAAACCCAGAGTTAACGTAGGTGGATGGGCTTATGCTCATCCGCCGTTAATTACCAGCTCGACTTTCTAACACCTGGGATGAGACCTTCGTTTGCCATTTTTCTGAAACAGATACGGCAAATTCCAAAGTCACGTAAAACAGAGTGTGGACGACCACAGATCTGACAACGAGTGTATGCGCGAACTGCAAATTTTGGTGTGCGTTTCGCTTTAGCGATCATTGATTTTTTAGCCATTTGTGCGCTCCTTAGTGAACGGCATACCCATAGCAGTTAAAAGGGCCAAGCCCTCTTTGTCACTAGTAGTAGACGTTACAACAGTAATGTTCATACCATGAATTTGCATGATTGAATCATAATCAACTTCAGGGAAGATCAACTGCTCAGTAAGACCGAAGTTGTAGTTACCACGACCGTCGAAACCGTTACGTGGAACACCACGGAAGTCTTTCATACGAGGAAGTGCAATAGCAACCAAACGGTCAAGGAATTCGTACATCTTGGCACCACGAAGTGTTACACGAACACCTACTGGCATACCTTCACGAACCTTGAAACCTGCAACTGATTTGTTAGAAATAACAACAGATGCATGCTGACCAGCGATCGCTGAGATCGTGTCTTGGATGTTTTGGATAAGCTTGTTATCTTTCATCGCAAAACCTGTACCTACAGAGATATTGATCTTTTCAATTTTTGGAATATCCATAACATTTTTAATGCCAAGCTCTTCTTGAAGCTGTGGCTTAAGTCCTAGATACTTTTCTTTTAAACGTGCCATGAATTACGCCTCCACTTTACGAACGTTAGAAGCATCAATTGGCATCTCTTTATTTAAAAAGCCGCCCTTTGGATTCTCTTCTGTAGGTTTAACAGTTTTCTTAGCGATTTTACAACCCTCAACAAGTACTTGACCTTTTTTAGGAAATACTGCTAAAACCGCTGCCTTAGTGCCTTTATTGTCACCAGCAATGATCTCTACCATATCGCCTTTTTTGAAACTAAATTTTGCCATAATTAAACAACCTCCGGCGCTAGAGATACGATCTTCATGAAACCTGAATAACGTACTTCACGTGCTACAGGGCCAAAAATACGAGTACCAATAGGCTCTTTTTTAGCGTCAAGAATAACTGCTGCGTTGTCGTCAAAACGGATCAATGAACCATTTTCACGTTGTACTTCTTTTTTAGTACGTACAACAACGGCCTTGATTACTTGACCTTTTTTAACTTTTCCAGTTGGAATCGCTTTCTTAACAGAAGCAACGATTACGTCACCAACAGATGCATAGCGACGCTTAGAGCCACCAAGAACCTTGATACACATAATCTCTTTAGCACCTGTGTTATCAGCTACTTTTAAACGAGTAAAACCTTGGATCATGACTCGGCTCCTACGACTGTTTTAAGTCTGAAAGACTTCGTCTTAGAAAGCGGACGACACTCTACAGCGATGACTTTGTCACCTACTTTAAGAGTGTTGTTCTCATCATGAATAAGATACTTTTTAAAACGCTTAACAACTTTGTGGTAACGAGGATGCATAACACGACGCTCAACCAACATAGATGCTGTTTTGTCTCCAGAGATCTTTACTACTTCACCTTGAATTTCACGTAGACTCATAGTATCTCCCTACTTCACTGCTGCAATAGCAGTGTTAATACGAGCAATGTCTTTTTTCACTACGCGAAGTTCGCTAGTGTTAGTCAATTGCATCATTTTTTGTTTGATCTTAAGAGTGAAAAGCTCAGTTTTCTTCTCTTTGATCATTGCATTTAATTCAGTTGCACTTTTACCTGCTAAATCAGAATAGTTCATTGTTCATCTCCGCAGTAATGATTTTACATTTGAATGGAAGTTTGTGAATCGCAAGAGTTAATGCTTCACGAGCAACCTCTTGAGGAACACCGCCCATTTCAAAAATGATACGACCTGGCTTAATGTTCATAACCCACTTGTCAACTGGACCTTTACCCTTACCCATACGAGTTTCAAGAGGCTTGGCAGTTAGTGGCTTAGCTGGGAACACACGGATCCAGATCTTACCTTGACGTTTAATGTGACGTGTTGCAGTAATACGTGCCGCTTCAATCTGACGTGATGTAATACGACCAGCTTCTACAGCTTTAAACGCGATGTCACCAAACGCTAATTTATAACCAGAACGAGCGTAACCACGGTTACGCCCCTTCATTACCTTACGGTATTTAGTTCTTTTAGGCATTAACATGATTAATCAGCCTTTCTTGGAGCACGAGGACGACGCTCACGCTTCTCAGATTTTTCTTCTACTTCTGCAGGAACACCTTTAGTAAGTACTTCACCTTTAAAGATCCATACTTTAATACCGATGATTCCGTAAGTAGTGTTAGCTTCAGCAAAACCGTAATCGATCTTTGCACGAAGTGTATGAAGAGGCACACGACCTTCTAGGTACCACTCAGTACGTGCCATTTCAGCACCACCAAGACGACCAGCAACAGCGACTTTAATTC
>JALSUN010000084.1 GCA_027061425.1 Helicobacteraceae bacterium | reverse complement strand
TACCTTAATGCCGGAGACTTTATAACCAAAAACGACATTGCACAGAACGATGCTTCTAAGCTGTTTTTACAGTTTATGTATAAGTTCTCTATCAACTAGACATATGATAATGGCTTGAACTTTTATTGAAACACTTACTGCTAATTGTTTTTTAGATTAATAGATAAAAGGTTTATGTTGTTAAATTATTTGAAAATAAGGGGTTTGAAGATGGTGCCTAATACTGGACTTGAACCAGTGACTTCTTCCATGTCATGGAAGCACTCTACCACTGAGTTAATCGGGCACTCACTATTTTTACTTTCATTGCATTAGTAAAGCAACTCAGTAAAAGAGATGAGAATAATACACTAAGATTACTTAAATGACTCTGTCTCTTCATCTTCTTTACAAAATTTTGGCTTGTAGTTTAAAAACAAGATCCAAACAACAGCGAGGTCTATCATCATGTCAGCAAAGTTAAAGATGGCGAAGTTAAAGCCACAGTGCCAGTAGATGTAGTCCACAACACCACCATGGTTGAAACGGTCATAAACATTTGAGAGACCCGCGCCGATCAATATACCGGCAGGTAACATGTAACAGAGCTTTTTGAGACTGATAACATAGGCAAGAACACCTGTGATCATCACAAGCTGTAACCACTTTAAATACTCTTCTAAAGATGAAAGCATAGAGAAGGCCACACCATAGTTAAAGACAAGACGCATGTTAATGCATGAGGTCTCGTAAACATCGACTGCGCGGTGGTAGAGTGCCTCTTGTGGTAGACTATAAATCTCCATCGCTTTTAAGATGAAATACTCTTTGATGCCTTGGTCTGCTATAAAAATACCGATAAGGGCAAGGGCTAAGATGAAAAGTGACTTAGCCATTGAGTGCTTTCTTGAAAAAGTTAGTCAGATCATCCATAGCGCTTTCCATCTCTGCTGCGTTTTTACCTTCTAACAAGACACGGAGTTTGTTTTCTGTGCCTGAATAGCGTACCAAATAGCGTATGTTACTTTTGTCTAAGGCAGCATACTTCTCTGTCAGACCCTCTATACTATCTAGGGGCTTTTTCTCTACAATGTTGAGGTTGACCAACTTTTGTGGGTAGAGAGAGAAGGGACGTAGTACTTCAGAGGCTTTTTTCTTACTATTGATGACTAATGCCAGTGTCTGGAGTGCTGAGACGAGACCATCTCCTGTTTTAGCGTAGTCGTGCATGATGATGTGACCACTCTGCTCACCACCAAAGTTAATACTTTCGCGGTTCATAATCTCTAAAACATATTTGTCACCCACGTTAGAGCGGTGGAGTTTCATGTTGTTGTCACTCATGAAGTCTTCTAACCCTTGGTTACTCATGACCGTAGCAACGATACCATCACCTTTGAGTTGGCCACTTTCTTTAAGATAGAGGCCCAGTGCACCAAGAAGTTGGTCGCCATCAACCACTTCACCCTTTTCATCAATGACTACAAGGCGGTCCGCATCACCATCAAGACCAAAACCGATGTCAGCACGGTACTTTATAACTGCTTTTTGAACATCTTTAGGGTGGAGCGCGCCACATCCTTCGTTGATGTTAAATCCATCAGGTTTGTTGTGAAGTACAATGACTTCAGCACCCAACTCCTCCAAAACGGTGGGGCCCACTTTATACCCTGCACCATTTGCCGTATCTAAAACAATACGCATTCCTTGTAGAGAGAGGGCTTGGTCAAAAGAGTTTTTAAGTTGAACGATATAACGACCAATAACGTCATCAATGCGTTTCGCTTTACCAATGGCCTTGCCTGTTACTGCAGCTGCGTTAAGCATTGCATCATCTCGAGCGATCGCTTCTATCTCTGCTTCCGTCTCTTCAGAGAATTTGTTACCCATGCCATCAAAAAACTTAATCCCGTTGTCTTCAAATGAATTATGGCTTGCAGAGATCATGATCCCTGCATCACAACGCATGTTTTCTGTTAAAAATGCGATGGCTGGTGTGGGCATAGGCCCGATTTCTATAACATCATAACCGACAGCAGTGAGTCCACTAACGATAGCATTTTCTATCATATAACCACTACGACGGGTGTCCTTTCCAATAAGAATGCGGTTGGTCTTAGCACCTTTTTTAAAGTAGATACCTGCGGCCATAGCGACCTTCATGGCGAGTGACGCGGTTAAGAAGCTACCAGCCTCTCCACGAACACCATCAGTTCCAAACAATTTCATTTTTACACTCCAGTTTAGGGGTTATATTAGTTTACTATTATGTTTAACTTGTTTTTTAATATATTTAAGGTAATATTCTATCTCAAATTTTATTATAACAAGGATAATGCACATGGCAAATCACAAGTCAGCATTGAAAAGAATCCGCCAGACTGAAACACGTACTGAGCGTAACAGATTCTATCGCACACGTCTAAAAAACATCGTTAAAGCAGTTCGTACTGAAATTGACGCAGGTAACAAAGAAGAAGCACAAGCTGCATTCAAGATCGCTAACCAGCAGATCCATAAATTTGTGAGTAAAGGTCTTTTGAAAAAAGAGACTGCTGCTCGTAAAGTAAGCCGTCTTCACCAAGCTGTTAACGCTATCTAAGGATAGTTTAACCCCTTAATGTTAGCAGATAAACTAACCCCCGTTCTGAACCGTTACGACGAACTGACTGAGCTTCTTAGCTCACCAGATGTAGCCTCAGACATAAAACGCATGACTGAACTTTCGAAAGAACAGTCAGGTCTTCTTGCCCTCGTAGAAAAAACCAAAGAGTACAAAGCACTGTTACAAGATATCGATGATAATAAAGAGATGTTGTCAGATGCTGAACTCGGTGAGATGGCTAAAGAGGAACTCCGTGAGCTAGAGCCACAAGTTCCTCTTGTAGAAGAAGAGATCAAAAAACTGATGATCCCTAAAGACCCTAATGACGAGCGCAACATCATTGTTGAACTTCGTGCAGGTACTGGTGGGGATGAAGCAGCTCTTTTTGTGGGCGATCTTTTTGCCGCTTATCAGCGTTATGCTGATCTAAAAGGGTGGAAGATAGAGCTTATGAGTACCAGTCCTTCGGATGCAGGTGGCTACAAAGAGATCATCGCCTTGATAAAAGGTGATCAGGTCTATAGTCGCTTGAAATATGAAGGTGGTACACACCGTGTACAACGTGTTCCTGCGACTGAGTCTCAGGGACGTGTTCATACTTCGGCCATCACTGTTGCAGTGATGCCTGAGGTTGATGATGTTGAAGTTGAGATCGATCCTACTGATCTTAAAATCGACGTTATGCGCGCTTCTGGAAATGGTGGTCAGTCGGTCAATACAACCGACTCGGCTGTACGGATCACACACTTGCCAACAGGTTTAGTCGTAACCAACCAAGACCAAAAGTCTCAACACAAAAATAAAGACAAGGCGATGAAAGTACTCAAAGCCCGTCTTTATGACTTAGAACTACAAGAAGCACAGAAAAAAGACAGTGCTGCGCGTAATGAGCAGGTAGGAACGGGAGATCGTAGTGGTCGTATCCGTACTTATAACTACCCTCAAAACCGCATTTCTGACCACCGTATTACATTAACACTTTACCGTCTTAATGAGATTATGGGTGGCGGTCTTTTAGAAGAGATTATCGATCCATTGATCACGGATGCTCAGATGCGTTCTATGGAAGCTGCTGGCCTCGCTTAAGAGGTTCTAGCACTTCTTGCATTAGCAATTCAAGGTCGATGCTTCGACCAACTCCATCAACCCTTTTTCTATGACATGCTTTTTATGGGCCACATCACTTATAGACTTATAGTTAAATTGACTGTCACTGTAGCAACAGATTTTGTCTTTTTTACCATTTAATAGCCCATCAATACCAAACTGTACAAACCGGTAAGCCATAAGTCTGTCTCTACTGGTAGGGTTTCCACCACGTTGGATATGACCTAAGACACTCACTCTTGACTCTATGCCTATCTTCTCCTCAAACCATTGGGCCACTGTCTCTGAGGAGTCTGTTATACCTTCTGAGACAACAGCAAGAAAGTAGCGACGACCTGAAGCAAGCTCTTTTTTAAACTTCTCTTCATAATTTGAAAGATCATAAGGGGTTTCAGGGATGAGGCAGAGTTCTGCACCAGACGTGAGTCCTGATACTAAGGCCAAATATCCACAGTCCCGTCCCATCGTCTCGACTACAAAAGCACGTTTGAAAGATGAGGCAGTGTCACGTATAGCGTCTAAAGAGGTTCTAATGATATTGAGCGCAGTGTCTACACCTAAACAGTAGTCCGTCCCTACGATGTCGTTGTCTATAGTAGAAGGGATTCCTGAAAATGCTACGTTATGTTCTTCATAGAACTTGGCCATCCCTCGAAAACTGCCATCCCCACCTAGGACGACCAGTTTGTCTATACCCAAGGCATCAAGGTTGTCTTTTGCCTGTTGTCTATGTTTTACAGCTAAAAAACGCTCTGAACGTGCAGAACCTATTTTAGTGCCCCCTCGGTTTATAATCCCACTCACATCACTATAGTTAGCTTTACTGATGTTATTATCGATGAGACCTTCATACCCATCATAAACAAGATAAGGGGTGAGACCTTTAGAGAGGGCATACTCTACAAAGTGTTTAATAGCAGGGTTCATACCCGAGACATCTCCGCCTGAACAGACGATAGCAATATTGTTCATAAATCTTTCCTATCTTTTTTGGACTGAGTGTAACAATTATTGGCTTATAAGGTCAAAAGATATGCTTGATGGGTTGTATGGACAAAGAGAAATCGTATGAAAATCAGTAATACAAACTGTAGGTGTAAAAAATATGTTTAAGGTTAGAAAGTTATAAGTGGAGAGTATAAAGGGAAGTTAAAGCCTACAGACCGAAGTCTGTAGAAACAAAAAAGATTACAGTGGAGTAACGTTCTCTGCTTGAGGGCCTTTTTGACCTTCGCCAACTTCGAAAGTCACTTTTTGACCTTCAGCTAGTGTAACACGGCCGTGACCAGTGCTGTTTACTTGACGAAAGTGAACAAATACATCTGCTCCGCCATTATCTTGTTGGATAAATCCATAACCTTTTTCGTCGTTGAACCATTTTACAGATCCGTTTTGTAATTCTGCCATTACATGTCCTTTTTGGGAAAATATACACTTCTTGCGAAGCGGAATCAAAATCGGGGAGTCTTCAGGTCTATCAGAAAAATACTGGTTACACACTAAAGATGAACTCGAGCCTCATCTTTCATCGGGGGTATTATAGCTGTCTTTTTGTAATAAAACAAATGAATTATTAATTTTTGTGATTTTGTAGCGAATTTGTGATAATTCACCTTAAAATGGTCACTTTAAACGATGTAAAAAAAGTGTTATCATCTCTGTTGTTGTCATATATTGGTAGTTTTCTTGGAAAACTGAGCTCCCACCACCTGCACTTGCATCAATTTCATAGTACTTTATCTTTGGAGTCACTCTTTTTGTATTGTTAATGGGTCGCGAAAAGAGTAAAGTGTTCGCGTTTATATGATGGGTAACACAAAAGTCTAAGATTTTTCGATAAGGGATACTGTTACGGTGTTTCATAGAAGCAAAAGTCGTGGGATGAATTTCTAGTGCTTGGGCTAAAGTTTTGTCTGTTACCTCTTCTTCATTAATCTGTGAGAGTAATGTTTTAAGCTTGGTGGTAATTGTCTGCATATCATTCATGGTGTAATCATAGATAAATTAGAGCAGACATTGAAAAAATATGGCAACTTGTTATCTTCAATAGAATAAGTTAAACGAATTTTGAGTAATCTTATGTACTACCACATATATGGAGCATTTATGAAACATTTACTTGTACTCTCTTTTTTAGCGTCAACATTGTTAGCAGGTCTTCATGAAACGAATGAAGGACTTTTTTTAGAAATTTTTGAGAAACATGATGCACAATCGCGCATTATCGCAGAAGTCTCAACTGAAAAAGGGACTTTAGAGCGGTTGCGGTGCCGTGGGGTACGTAATGACAGTTGGTGTAAGGTGCGTTACCATGGTGTCGGCGTGACCTTAGAAGGGTGGAGTGATGAGACATCTCTTAATGTCTTACAAAAACGCCCCAACACAAAGGCAACATTTGAGAAGCGATTTGGTGGGCGTTACAGTGATGAAGGCCATGCTCTTTTAGCACTTGAAGATGGTTTTTTGATTGTGGGTAGTACGGAAAGTTTTGGTAGTGGTGGACGTGATGCTTATGTCATCAAGACAGACCTCTTTGGTAATAAACTTTGGTCAGAAGCTTATGGGGGCAGTCGTGATGATAGTGCTGAAGCTGTCATCCCTTTTAAAGATGGTTTTATGCTGACAGGTAGTACCTATAGCTTAGGTAACGGCAACGAAAACATCTATGCCCTTCGCATTAGAGAAGATGGCCAAAAAGTGTGGCAAGAGGGTTACCATACCAAAAAAAGAGACCGCTACATAGGTAAGTCTCTAGTGAAGGTAAATGAAGACCATGTAATGTTGGCAGGCTCTCAAGAACATGTCAAGTTCTTTAATGGCGACACCTTCTGTTACCTGACTGCCATAGATGCTAATGGTGCACAAAAATGGGACAAACGTTTTGGTGGTAAAAACCCAGATCGTGCTAACAGTGTTATTAAAGTGTCTGATGGTTTTGTCTTTGCAGGGATGACTGAAAGTTGGGGCGACAATGGTAAAAATATGTATGTTGTTAAGATCGATACGAAAGGCAACCGCATTTGGCACCAGGCTTTTGGTGGCGAGTTTGATGATGTGGCACGCCAGGTCATAGCGACTAAAGATGGGGGTTACCTGTTAGTGGGTTATACCAACAGTGACCATCGAAAACTCAAAGATGTGTTTGTGGTCAAGATAAATGCAGAAGGTAAATCAGAGTGGCAGCGCCACTATGGAGGCAGTGCTGATGATGAAGGTTTTGGTGTGGTTGAAGATGATGAGGGTTATGCCATTGTCGGTTATAGCAAAAGCACAAAAGACCTAAGTAGTGATGTCTACCTTCTCAAGATAGACCATAAAGGTGTGATGCTGTGGAGCCGTACTTATGGAGCAAAAGGTAATGATGTGGGACGTGCCATCATAAAAGTGGATGATGGCTATATTATGACAGGCTCCAGTGATGCTTCTAGTGACAAAGGTAGAGAACTTTATCTGCTAAAAGTTGACCCACAAGGGAATTTCTAAGCGTTATCAGGAGAAGCTCTAGTTAGAGCTGTTTTAAAAGCTCAAATCCCTCTATCTCTCCGACTGCTGTTGTCAGCGGAATGGAAGAGACCTCCCCCTCTTTTGTAAAACGTAAAACACGTGTTCCAGGACGCATGACTAAGCGTGCCACATCTTCTGTAGGAATGGTGTAAGTTGTTTGGTCTACTATGAGTGTGACTGTGCTATTTTGAAGTTGAAATTGCATCTGTTTTTCCATAGGGTGGTCTCCTTTATTGATAAGGAGATTATAGCAAAACTTAGATGGTGCTATAATACCACCTTTAGGAGGGTCCATGATTTCTTTAACTGCCGTTGACGTACTTGAGAAGACAACGCAAGAGACTTTTATGAAAACCTACAAAAGAGATGAGTTCCCTGTAGTGATGAAAGATATTACTCAAGATTGGAGTGCGACGAAGTTGTGGTCTCTTGAGTATTTTGAGCGTTTGGCAGGAGAAAAAGAGGTCAAGCTCTATGGGACCAGCTCTTCACGCGACAAAACAATGCTTTATGGTGAGCAGACCAGTATGCAGATCAAAAAGTATTTTGACTTACTGCGTTCAGGGGAAAATGACCTTCGGATGTTCTTTTTTGAGATTTTAAAAGAGATCCCAGAGTTACAACATGATTTTGAATTTCCAGAGATAGGTCTTAAGTTCTTTAAAAAACTCCCCACCATGTTTTTCGGTGGAGAAGGCGCTAAGGTTCAGATGCATTTTGACATAGACTGTGCGGACATCTTTTTATGTCATTTTGGGGGCAAGAAAAAAGTGATGCTCTTTGCCCCAGACCAAACCCCTTTTATGTACCATGTACCTTACTCCTTTTCCAGCCTTTATGACATAGATTACAGGGTACCAGACTATGAGAAGTATCCTGCATTAAAACATCTAAATGGCTACGAGACCACCTTGCAGCACGGGGACGTTCTTTACATCCCGCCAGGATGGTGGCACTATATAGAGTATGAAGAGATGGGTTACTCTATGGCCCTGCGCGCACTACCAAGAAAACCAAAAAACATATACACGATGATGAAAAATGTCTTTTGGACGCGAAATATAGAGACTTTTATGCGAAAAAAGCAGGGTGCACAATGGACAGATAAAAATGAGAAGTTGGCTGTTTCAAATATAGAGTAAGTTATGTGCCTTACTACTTTAAAAACATTTTTAACTCTTGATCTATCTTGTTTTTTATCCATAATGGCTCAAGTACTTTCAGATGAGGCAACCTACATTTTACTAACTGCATCACTTCAATGTCGTTAGTGACCATCAAAGAGATAATAATACTTCCATCTTCCAAATACTCTTCGATTTTTTGTGTAGGAAGAGGTTTTCGTTTGTAATACTTACTAATCTCTGCATCTGCTTGGAGTCGTACCTTGAAAGGCTCTTCTTCAGAACTAAACCAAATAGAGATAGCATCGTGTAGTTGTTTGTCTATTGCAATATCGTTGTCAAAGACACTTTCTATCACTTGAATGTTAGTGATGTTTTTAAGATAAAACTTTCTAATCTCATCTTTTTCATTAAGCGCCACAAGGTACCAAAACCCTCCGAAGGTCACAACCTTTAAGGGCTTAATCTTCCGCTCTTTGGCTTCAGTCCTATCTTTAGTGTAAGTACAGGTCATGATATGTTTTGTTTCTATGGCTTTGGTAAGCAGTGCTATTTCTTCAAGATGAGAACTGATGTCTTCCATGTCCGCTTTAGCATAGATAGGGTTGTTGGAGTCATTATGAATTTTGGAGAGAAGCTCTTTTGCACGGGCTGAAAATAGTGTGCCCATCCCCTCTACTACTTGGTTTAAGATACCAAGCACCAAAGCATCTTCATTAGAGGTCTGCTTCTCTAGCGCAAACCCTTTTCCCATCCGCCACAGTCGTTTATGCTTTTCAATGGGGTAGAGTGGGTGTAGACGCTCATTAAAATCACGTTGCACTGTTCTCTCGCTCACATTAAACTCTTGGGCTAAAGCTTTTACAGAGAGTGCCTCACCATCATTCAGACGTGCAAGTATGGTGTTAAGTCTCAAGAGTGTTTTATCATAATCGTGTTTGTAAGCCATAAATCCCTCTAATCAATTACTATAGTAGCAAGCTTTTGTCTCTCTGTCAAAAAATAGTTATCTACCACAAATCTATGATTTTTTTATTTTTTAGCCAAGTCATCTGCTTTTAAAAAGATGGCGAGATCATCTTTGATCCCTAGTGGTAAACTGTCCCACACTCTTTTTAGTCTTTTGTACTTCGCCCTCTCGCCTTTTTGTTTGGCTTTGCTCATCCCTCTTATGAGGTAGTGGTGTCTTACTATCTGTTTGGTGTAGTCACTGATAAAAGGCCACTTCTTGATGATCTGATAAGAGAGTTCCTCGTGGTTTGTAAACGAGAGCTCACCTCTACCCTTAGCGATGTCTTTTGCATCTGCTTTAGCGGTAAATGGCTTGCCTATGTCGTGTAACAGACCTGCTGATAGCATCTTGCATTGTTTCATTGTAAAAAGGTGATAGACCACCATCATCGTGTGACGGAAGACACCGTAGCGATGGTGGTCGTTTTGTCTATAGGTTAGTGACTTCCAAAAGTTTTTGCTGTAAATTGTATTCAAATGTTCTCCTTGCGTTGCAAAACCAAATTTTCTATAACTACAGTGTCTATCTCTAAAAATCCCAATACTTTACATAATGTATTGACTGTTTTAGAAGAACGCTTCTCTGTATCAAAATAGCCTTGCTCTATAAGATTTATGAGTTGTGCTTTATCAACCAAAGCTCTTGAAATCTTTGCTTCTTTTCCACGTTTGATGAGGTTTACATAATGGGTTTTGCTCTTCTTGGTGCACCGGTTACATAGATGGCTGGAATTGCTAACTGTAGATTATTATCCTGGTCTAAAATAATTTCAGAATTGAAAATACTTGTCTCTCACTTTTGAGATACCATAGTATATCATAGCAAAACGACAGCTTTATGTCTGGTTTTTGACTTCTTTTTAAAAGGTTTCTATATCAATCACCGTAGTATCTTCATTTAGCTCTTGGTGGTGAATAGTTGTATTTATGTCCAAAGGCAATGAAGATGGCACTAAATGAAAACTGTCTGTGTTGTCAATAAAGTGGACAGTAATAATACCATTAGTCAGAGACCATACACCGCCTACAATGTCAGAATCACTTTTTTCACTTGTAACGTGGGTAAGTGCTCCATTGTTGTGAAATTGAAATGAGCCTACTCCGCTAAATGTGAAACGTGTATCTTTCAACACTCCTGTAATAGGATTGTTGATAGTACCCAATACTTCAGCTTCGCTAACAGGTGGGAAATAAGCAGGAGCTATATAATCTCCGTTAGAGACCCACTTACTCCAATTATCCCAAGCAGTATCAAAATCATCTGTATCGAAATTAAATGGAGATACATCATTGTTTCCTGTCAAATCAATACCGTTACTTCTGTTTTGGTCATTGTCAAGTGAGTATAACAATCGTAAAGTGTTTGTATATACTGTTGAAGTAAGACCTTGAGGAGTAACAATACCACCGTGCTCAATATGTATTTCTCCAATAGGACGACCTCGTATAACTGTATATTCTTGAGTAATGGTAAATACACAATCATCACCCTCTCTATGATCGAAAGTACCATTTTCATCTGTAATAGAATAAATAGCATCTTTGTCATAATGATTATCGTCTTTACAACGAACATCTAGTCCTTTAACTGCATATACACTTTGAGAGGGAATACTACCCGATGATGCCTCTTTAGTAGCACCTGCTCTCAATGCTGATGGTGATGGAGAAATATTTACTGCATAATTGAATTTTGATGTTGTATATACGGGAGTTTTATTTTCCTCTTCATTGCTATTTTTTTCTCCACAACCTGAAAATCCTAATGTTAAACTCAAAGTAATTAAAGTAATAAGTGTGTTTGTGTTTTTTGTATTTATGTTAATCCCCTATTTATTAATAAAGAAGTATACAAAAATAAAGTGTAGATTATGTGTCGTGGTGGACAGCTAGGGATTCGAACCCTAGGTGGGTTGCCCCACACACGCGTTCCAGGCGTGCGCCTTCGACCACTCGGCCAGCTGTCCTTGTTTGGAGAGTGAGATTATATCGAAAAAAGTTTAGATTGCAATCTGTAGAAGATTAATTTTATCACATATAATTTACTTTGATTACAAATATAAGAAAAACCCTATAAAACATTTAGTATTATTTTAATTAAATATAAATATTATAGGAGTTAGTTATGAAAAAAGGTATTTTGTTTATCATGATGTTGGTGATGGGTTTGAGTGTGAACAGTGCAGCGTTTGACTGGACAACATCAACGACAGAAGATCAGTGTGTTCCTACCACAGAGGTGGTGGATGTGACGATGTTTAATGATTCTACCAATCTGTCATTTAAACTTTTGGAGACTTCTGCAGCGATGTTGAGTCTCTCAGAGTCGATGCTTGCCAATGCATCTATGGCCAACACAGAATATGTTCAGG
>JALSUN010000083.1 GCA_027061425.1 Helicobacteraceae bacterium | reverse complement strand
GCAAGTGCACCTCTTGTACCAGACGACGCGACTTTACTGTTTAACAACGCCGGTATGGTACCGTTTAAGTCGATCTTTACGGGTGAGGTTCCACGTCCTGAGAACCCACGTGCAACCTCTTGTCAGACCTGTCTTCGTGCGGGTGGTAAACACAACGATCTTGAAAACGTTGGTCATACGGCGCGTCACCACACTTTTTTTGAGATGTTGGGTAACTTCTCTTTTGGGGATTACTTCAAAGAAGAGGCGATCGCTTATGCATGGGAGTTCATCACTAAAGACCTTGCACTGGATGTTGACAAGCTTTGGGTAACGGTTCATGAGAGTGATGATGAAGCGGAAGAGATGTGGAAAAAGCACATTTCTGCAGACAGAATTATGCGTTTGGGTGATGCAGACAACTTCTGGTCTATGGGTGACACAGGTCCTTGTGGTCCCTGTTCAGAGATCTTTTATGACCAAGGTGAAGAGCACTTCAATGGTCCTGAAGACAAGATGGGTGGCGAAGGTGACCGTTTCTTAGAGATCTGGAACCTTGTGTTTATGCAGTACGAAGTCAAGACTAAAGGTGGCGAGAGACTGCCATTGGCAAAACCTTCTATTGACACAGGTATGGGACTTGAGCGTGTGATTGCGATCAAAGAGGGCAAACTCTCTAACTATGACTCCTCAATGTTTATGCCAATGATCAACAAGGTCGAAGAACTTACAGGCAAGAGCTATGAGTACAAAAGTGGTGCTTCTTATCGTGTGATCGCAGATCACATCAGAACAGCGGTCTTTTTGCTGTCTCAGGACATTAACTTTTCAAATGAGGGACGTGGTTATGTACTGCGTCGTATTTTGAGACGTGCGGTACGTCATGGTTATCTTTTGGGACTGCGTGAAGCCTTTATGTACAAAATTGTTGATATATTGGTAGCACAGATGAAAGATGTTTATCCTTACCTTGAGACAAAATCTGAAACAGTCAAAACACAGGTGCAGCTAGAAGAGGAGCGTTTTTTCAAAACGATTGCTTCAGGGATCGAACTCTTTAATGCTGAACTTGTTAACACGAAAGAGGTCTTTAGCGGAGAGGTGGCCTTTAAACTTTATGACACCTACGGTTTCCCACTGGACTTGACAGAAGATATGTTAAAAGAGAAGTCTCTTAAGCTTGACAGTGCAAAATTCGATGCGCTGATGACAGAACAGAGAACCCGTGCAAAAGCGGCATGGAAAGGGAGTGGAGACGCTGCCAAGCATGGTGACTTTAAAACACTGCTGGAGAAGTTTGGCAAAAACAGTTTTGTTGGTTATGAAGGTCAAAGTTGTGAAGCGACAGTCTTGGCACTTTTAAGTGAAGACTTTAAGATCGTAGAAGAACTCCATGCAACACACAGTGGTTGGGTTCTTCTAGACAACACACCTTTCTATGCTGAAAGTGGTGGACAGGTAGGCGATCGTGGTCTGTTAGAAGGTTTTGCAACCGTGACAGACACCCGTAGGTTTTTTGATTTAAATCTCTCTCATGTTGAAGTAAAAGAGACTTTGAGTGCAGGTACTAAAGTAAAAGCTGTTGTGGACATTAGCCGTATGGAGATCGAAAAACATCACTCGGCGACCCATCTTTTACATGCCGCCCTTTATGATGTTTTGGGAGACCATATCTCTCAGGCAGGTTCGCTCAACGATGCCACTCGCCTACGTTTTGACTTCTCTCATCCTAAAGCGATGAGTGATGCTGAGATCGCTGAGGTAGAAGAGCAGGTGAACTACCAGATACTTCGTGGTATAGCGGGTCAGACGAAAGAGATGAGTATAGACGAAGCTAAAAAGAGTGGGGCCAAGGCGCAGTTTGGCGAGAAGTATGGCGATACCGTCAGAGTGGTCAGTTTTGGTGACGCTTCTGTAGAACTTTGTGGTGGTACGCACGTGGATAACACAGCGGTTATCGGCACCTTTGTTATCACTAAAGAGTCAGGTGTCTCTGCCGGTGTTCGTCGTATAGAGGCGGTGTGTGGAAATGCAGCCTACAACCTTTTCAAAGAGCAGCGTCATACGCTTAACGCTGTGGCTGAAGAGGTCAAGAATCGTGATGTCTTAGTGGGTGTTAATAAGCTTAAAGAGCAGGTTAAAACGCTAAAAGCCGAAGTACAAGAGGCTCTAGCCGCTTCTAAAGAGGAACTTTCTGCAGACACGATTAATGGTGTAACGGTCATCATCGAAGAGATCAAAAGCGGTGATGTTAAGACGCGTATTGATGAACTTAAAAATGCTAATGACAAAGTGGCGGCGATGCTGTTCCAGGTCAAAGGCGAAAAGGTCATCATTGCAGCTGGTGTTAAAGATGCCAATGTGAAAGCGGGTGACTGGATTAAAAATATTGCACCGATCTTGGGTGGTGGTGGTGGTGGTCGTCCTGACTTCGCACAGGCGGGTGGCAAGGATGCTTCCAAACTTCCTGAGGCTAAAGAGAAGGCACTCTCTTTTGTGACTGAGGCACTTTCATAATGAAGGCAGCTATGGTCGAGTTTTTCTGGAACAACACAGAGCTTCTTGTTTTCATTCACGTTCTGAGTGCTGTTGTATGGGTCGGTGGTATGATCGCCATGCGTTTTGCAGCACACTACTCTTTTCAAGAGTTGGAAGGTGAACAGCGTCTAAGACGCACTGCTCAGGCACTTGGAAACCTTTTTAAGATCGTGGCACCATTTATCGTGATCTTGATCTTGACGGCTGTTTTAATGGCGGTAGGTTGGGGCTTTAGAGCTGCTGCTGTCGATGCTGATGGCAATGTCATCGACGCAGTCGCTTTCCATGTTTACCAGCTTGTTCATGTCAAAGAAGCCATCTGGATGGTGATGGCGATGAACTATGGCTACATGGTTTGGCGTCTTTTCAAATCGAACAAAGCACTCAAAGCTAACGATCTCCCTGTCGCCAAGGCGATGTTGGGAATGATCGGGAAGTATCTGGTGCCGTTGAACATCGCACTGGGTCTCATCGCGATCTACCTTGGTGTGGTACTGCGTTACTCTCACGCTTAAGGTGTTAGTGTGATCCGTCTCTGTTCCCAGTCTGAAAGTCGCGCGGCTATTTTGTGCAGTGCTGACATAGATTTTATACAATCTCCTGTTGATTATGATGAAGAGCAGATCGTTGCTACTTCTCCTAAAAACTTTGTCTACCAAGCTACAGTTGGTAAGTATGAAGTTGCTCTAAAAACTTTTGACTACAAAGAGATGCCACTTTTGGTTTCGGACACTGTTGTTACCTCTCAAGGTCATATTTTACGCAAAGCCAAGAGTCTTGAAGATGCTCGTGACATCTTAAACAAACAGAGTGGTAATGTGACTTCTATCGTTACCTGTATGATCTATAAAAGTGAAAAGCTAGAGTTAATAGATATCTCTTCTACGGATTATATTTTTGA
>JALSUN010000082.1 GCA_027061425.1 Helicobacteraceae bacterium | reverse complement strand
TGACTATACCGAGTGTCAACAACCTTATATTGAAAAAGTGCGTGATGGTGATGCTCAAGCATTCAAAAGTGCCCTTGTTGCGTGTCGTGCGAAACTTTGGAATGAGGATATGACTTCATACTCAAACTACAACTATAGAAAGTTCTCTACTACTACGCTTACGTGCGCAGGAGATGTACATGCTAAAGAGCTCTTACGTGGACATAAAAGAAGTCTTGCCTATGCAGCAACACTCTACAGACTCTCTGCTCAAAAAGGGGACCGTACTGCCCAAAAAAACCTCGTAGAGCTCTCTAACGCAGGAAATGATGTGATCTTTAATAAAGGAACAAAAGAGGCCTATACTAAAATTCTTCAAGACGACAAAGAACTTACGTTTATACAAATCATGCTAAAAGTACCGAGTGTTAAAAAAGAAGACCGTGAGACCTTCAGACTCAAATACACTCCTTTCATGCAAACCTATGTCGAGAGTTGTACAAATGCATTAAAAATTGACCTTGATGCCCTTCAAAAAGAGCAAGAGATGCTTAATGAGTATAACGACAATCTTCAAGCTCAAACTTTTGACGCTGATGGTAACCTCATCGAACCTAACATCGATAAGAAGTTGCGTGATGCTCAGAACAACTGGTTAAATATAGAAAACCGTGTTTTAAGTGCAGAGGAGAGAGTCCTCAAGGGTGCCCTTAGAGAGTACAGCAAATTATCCAAGCACATGAGTAAAAAGTAGCAACCGTCATTATGAGTTTAAAGAGTCTTTTACGCTACAGCTTCTTGCTACATCTCCCTCTGCTAGCAGAGAGTACATTAAGCAGTTGCGATACACATTTTGAAGAACAGATCATTCTAGGTGACAGTAATGCTCTCTACACTTACATAAAAAATTGTCATAACCTTCCTGATGACAACACCATGCAGATGTATCAGATCAGCAGCTATCGTAACTTGGAGCGTACTTCTTTGGTCTGTGTAGGCGACTACTATGCACCTAAGATTATAAGACTCTCTTACATCGCGTACTCACTTGGTGCTCAAAAAGAGAGTCTTCAAGCCCAAGTCTCTTTAGGTTTAATGCTCGATGATCCCGCCGTACAAGACTTTACCCTCCTCTCTAAAGCTAAAGAAGATCTTTATAAAGATCAGGCAGAGCATTCTGAAGTCTATAACAGATATAGAGCCATTCAAACGCTGATGAAAATGACAGATCAAAGGACACGTAGAAAGTACCTAAGTGATCATAAAAGAGAACGTAAAGCGTATGCAAACAACTGTACAAATGTTCTTAGAACAGACATCAAGATAGTAGAAAATCAGATGAGGCAGACCGAGAAAAAAGCCCACAAGTTCAAGGATCATGACACTAAGCTCTGGGCACAGACCCAACTTCACATACTACAGACAAAAGCCAAACGCTTAAAAAAGACATTTGATGAGTTTACACATCTTGCACAGATGAGTAAATAGTCTCAGTACTCTACATAAAAGCAGTCTGTCTCTACTTTTGATATTAAAAATGTTTTGGCTCTTTTTTGAAAAATATCGGCATCATTTAACGCTTCAATACATGTTTTACTCACTAAAATCTCTCCAGAGGTAGCGATATCTTCACCCAGTTTACTAGCTATAATCACAGATTTCCCATAGATATCATCATCTAACACCAATACTTCGCCATAAGCGATACCACAAGAGATAGCTATATGGAACTGCTGCTCTATTGTTTTGTTTAACTCCACTAAGGACCTATTTAAAGCGATCCCTGCATCTATGGCATCTTTAGGGTCATCAAACAGAGAGAAGATGTTATCGGCTTCACACTTCACCACCACACCACCATGATCATTAATGATATGCACAGCAGTCTCTTCCATAATTTGAATCATAGACAGATAATGCACAGAACCAAAATGATGGGTAATATAGGTAAAACCAGACATATCTGTTATCAAAGTTGCTTTCATCTCACCAAATGTCTCCCAAATCTCACTGCGCACCACTTCCCGTAATACATCGCTTTTTTGAGCACTATACTCTTTTAATAAGATCTGTAATTTCTCTTTTTTTGTCATAATATCATTACTTTTTTTCTTGGATTAGTACCATTGTACAATAGTTTTATATCTTCTATTTTGATAAAATCTTCCAAACTTTAAATAAAAAGGCGTTTCTATGTCACAAAATATTGGTAAAATCACTTCTACTTCGGGTTCGGTTACAGTCATTACTCCTGAAGGCGCTTCTGTTGTTCCAACACCCAACATGGGTATTGCTGCTGATGCTATCGTGCAGACAGGAGTTGATGGTGATGCGACCATCGAGTTTGCTAATGGTACAACACTCAATATTGGTGGTGATGAATTTGTGCTTATAGATGAATCTGTCTATACAGATGAAGCCCTCCCTGAAGACGAGACACAGACAGAAGCCCAAAAACTACAAGCTATCTTGGCAGAAAACCCTGACCTCTCTGTATTTGAAGAGACTGCATCAGGTGAAGCCGTTGCTGTAGGTGGTTCGTCACTCATAGTTGACAGCATTGAAGCCCATAATGCACAAGACATTCAGTCAGGTTCTAGTATGTTAGAACTCCATGAAAATAAAAAGTCAGCTCCTGTTAATAGCGAAGATGATGAGTTTGTCTTAATATCCACAGCTACTGATACTACGCCATTGATTACCCTTTCTGACCTCATCACCAATAACACTCTACCTACTATTACAGGTACCGTAAGCAGTACTACAGCCACTGTAATCATTACTGTAGGTGACAAAGAGATTACCGCAACTAACAATGGTGATGGTACATGGTCTCTACCTATTACTGACACACTTCCTGAAGGTGACACCACCATTAGTGTTGTCACAATAGATGAAAATGGTAATGACACCACTGTCACTGCAATGATCACTATAGATACCATTGACCCAGTCTTAACCGTAGATCCTATTACCACTAACGACTCCACTCCAACGATCGGAGGTACCATCAATGAAGACGATGCTACTGTTGTTGTCACTATAAATGGTACAGATCATACCGCTACAAATAATGGTGATGGTACATGGTCTCTACCTATTACTGACACACTGCCAGAAGGTGATACGGTTATCACTGTCGTAGCAACAGACCCTGCAGGTAACACAAGCAGTGAAACTGAGACTATAGTCGTGGACACCATCGCACCTTCTATCACCATAGACCCACTCATCACTAACGACACAACACCTCTTATCACAGGTACAACTGATGATCCTGATGCCAAAATCGTTGTCACCGTCAACAACGGAACGCTTAGTGGGACAGACTATGTAGCCACCGTCAACCCAGATGGTACATGGAGTGTTGAGATCACCGATACTCTTGATGAGGGAGATACCAGCATTAGTGTGACAGCCACAGACACTACCGGTAATAGCGATTCAACGACAGGAAGTGTTACTGTTGACATTAGTAACGATGACCACAATGGTACAGGTACAGGAACTAATGGAGATGATGCAACGATCGCACTCAATGACATTAGTGGAGACAACCGTATTAACACCTATGAGACACAAAACAGTACCACAGTTATTTCTGGTTCAACTACTGCCGTAGATGGTTCCGTTATCTCGATTTTGGTCAATGATAATCTCTTTACTACCGTCACTGCACAAAATGGTACCTTTAGCTATAGCGTAGATAACGATGTATTTGCCAACTATCCCGATGGTATTTATACCGTCAAAGCAGAAGTGGTTGCAGACCAAGCAGGTAATATGGTATCTTCTTCTAAAGAGGTCCTTCTAGACACCGATTTTGTGACAGAAGTTAAACTCGACGAGACACTGTTTGGAGACAACATCATCAACCTGCAAGAGTCTACCAGTGATGTACTTTATATTAAAGGAACTTCCACTGCAGCCAACGGTACCACTGTTGAGATCACTGTAGATGGCAATACCTTTACCACTGCAACTGTACAAGATGGCATTTTTAGTACCAACATCGACCCTAACGTCTTCTCTGCCTTCAGTGACGGAAGTTATAACCTGAAAGCAACCATCAGAGATATTGCCGGTAATGAGACCAGTGATACTGCGACCATCACACTCGATCGTACCCTAGACGGAGGAAGTAACTCAGAACCTATTACTGTAGACAGTATTACTGAAGATACAGGTGCCAGTGACAGTGACTTCATCACCAGTGACAACAACCTGCTCATTAAAGGTACCTACAGCAACGAAGTTGGTAATGACATTGTGATTACCATAGGTTCCAACACCTACTCTACAGTTGATGGTACTATAGATGTTACGGGTAATCAGTGGTCTCTGAACACAGGTGTTCTCGATGATGGCAGCACTACAATTACTGCCATTATTAGTGATACGGCAGGAAACACCAAAACCATCACACAAGACCTTGTTATCGATACAGTAGCAGATAATGGTGATGGTACAACGCCTGCAGCCATAACCCTTGACCCAATCAGTGATGGCGCTATCAATGGTCAAGAGACAGGCGCACCACTTACCATAACAGGAACATCTAATGTCATAGGGGCCACTGTCAACATCACAATTAATGGTAATGCATTTACATCAGCGACCGTAGAAGCAGATGGAAGCTATAGCGTTACAGTTGACACCACTACTATGAAATCATTTCCAGATGGTGAGTATGTCGTTGATGCGACCATCATCACAGATGCAGCGGGCAACAGTGTCAGTGCCTCTCGAAATGTCACTTTAGACACCACACTGGATGATGGAGGTGATTATGGTAGTGACAATGTAACGATAGAAGGTATTACTACAGACACAGGCGTCGCTGGTGACTATATCACTTCGGACACGACACTGGTTGTCAATGGAACCTTTAATGGTGAACTTGGTAACAGTGTCATCGTTAGACTCGACGACACTGTCTATGATGTTAATTCTCCTGAATTTTCTGTTGATGCAGCAAACAATACATGGTCATTAAACCTAGAGAATACACCTTTGACTGAAGGTGTCTATGCCTTGACAGCCATTGTCCAAGATGACGCAGGAAACACTGAGACCATCTCTCAAGATATCAATATTGTTGACTCTACTGACTTGGGTGTCATTAATCTCGATGAGATCAGCGGTAACTACATCAATGCCCAAGAAGCGACAACAGATATTGACATAACAGGGACAAGTTCTGCCATAGGAAAAACGGTAGAGTTTAAGCTTAATGGTCAAGTTCTTGATCTTGGCAATGGAGCATTAACTGCAGTAGTACAAGGTGATGGTACCTTTAATATCACCATACCTGCTGATACCTTCACAGCTTACAGTGATGGTGAATACAATGTGACTGCATCGGTTGTTGCAGCAGATGGCATCCTCTACTCTGACACAGAAAATGTCATCTTAGACCGTACTGTTAGTGGACAAGATGCCAGCATCGTTCTCGAAGATGTCAGTGGGGGTTATATCAATCAGCAAGACGCTGACGACGGCATCTTGCTTACAGGTACAACAACAGCAGGGATAGGAACTAAAATAAGCTTTATCTTTACAACAGCAGATGGCCTTGAGTATCCTGTCACAGAAACGGTCAATGGTCAAGAGATCACTGCCAATGCAGATGGTACCTTTAGTGCCTTTATCGCACTTGGAGACCTGAGTGGTATAGACAACTCCACAGTATCTGTCACAGCACAAGTTGTTGCAGACCAAGCCGGTAACCTTGCCTCTTCTGAAAGTGTTGATGTCGCTGTTGACCTGAGTGCAGGTACCTTAAGTGATGACACAGCGCCAACAGATGTTTATGAGTCTGCACTTGACCTTGGAACAGACCCTTCTATGGCAGATCGTTCGACCTCAGGTAATATCTTAGCCAATGATGTAAATATAACGAACAGTCATATCGAGAATGTAAGTATCAATGGTGTTGTAGCAACACCACTTGCAGGTGCCACCAACATTTATACCGTTCAAACAGAAAGTGGTACCTTCTTCATCGCCACTGAAGACACTACTTTTGATAATAAATCTTATGAAAAAGGTGAGTATCTTTATGTCTTAGAAAATGCCTCTTCTAACACACAAGAGCAGATCAGCTACACCCTCAGTGATGATGCGGGCAACAGTGCAACTGCCACTCTGAACATTAACATTGTGGATGACCAACCTGTGGCAGAGACTTCCGTTGACAAATACCTTGACAGTACAACATCGGGTTACTCTACCAACCTCATCTTAACACTAGACACTTCTGGCAGTATGAATTTGGATGCAGAAGGGGATGCACCTGGAGATCGTCATTATGAAGGCTTCTGGCCATTTGGAAAATGGGTAGATGACTATAATCCAGACACTGTTCGTATAGACCTCGCTAAAGATGCACTTAAAAACCTTATAGACCAGTATGACGACTTAGGTGATGTCAACATCCAGATCATCACCTTCAGTGACACCGCCACTGCTTCTGAGATGCTTAATGCAACAGATGCCAAAGCTTATATTGATAACATCAGTGCAGACGGTGGCACCAACTATGACAGTGCCGTAGAAAAAGCGATGGAAAATCCTGCCGATGCCTATCCTGATGCTACTACAACACAATACTATTTCATCTCGGACGGACAACCAAACAGTGGTAAAGGTCTAGATACTGCAGAGACAACAGCGTGGAACAATTATATAGATGCTTCGCCTATAGACAAGACCTTTGCTATCGGTGTAGGTAACAGTGGCAATAAGGGTGAACTTGACAACATCGCCGCAGCCAATGGTGAGACCATTATTATAGACTCTATCACAGATCTTGATGGTAGTCTGCAACAGACAGTGAATAACACAATTATTACCGGTGAACTTACCAGTTTCGATGCAGATGGAACGGTAATCAACATAGGTGCAGACGGTGGACATATCAGTCTCGTTGAGATTAATGGTGTAAGCTATGCTTATGACAGTAATAACCCGACACAGACCATCACAACCCCTCTAGATGCGACACTCACCATCAACTATGAGACAGGAAGTTATACCTATTTGGTAGACTATAATGCTACCAATGCAGGTCAAACAGAATCCCTTGATATCTCTGTCTTGGAAAACGATGGCAACACTGCTACCAACACCATCACCTTCCACCTAGAGACTGCACCAAATGGTGATGAGAACTTTGCTTATGATGCTAGCACAACTATAGATGGCGCAGCAGGATTTGATGCTGTGGTACTTAGTGGTGCAGAGACCTTAGACTTTGACAACATCTCTAACCTTAGTAACATGGAAGCGATAGATATGAGCACTGGTGACAACAGTGTCATGAACTTAGAGGTAGCAGACATCATCAACATGACAGATGGTGACAACGTCTTGACCATATACGGTGAAAGTGGAGACAGTGTCTCTAAGCCAACAGGAAGTAGTGAGACTTGGACACAGACAAGCAGTGGCGTAGATGATGGTAAAGGTCATACTGTAGATGTTTATAGTGTCACAGATGGCAGTACGACTGTAACTGTCAACATCGAACAAGAGATTGTTGTCTCTTAATCTTTAGCTTACCGGAAATCAAGAATGTTTTGAAAGTATAAACCGTTAGATTCCTGCCTTCGCAGGAATGACATAGTTGCCATCCCCGTCACTCCTGCAAAGGCAGGAGTCCACGAACCTAAAAATCAAGAATGTTTGGGAAGCATCAACCGTTAGATTCCTGCCTTCGCAGGAATGACGATTATCACACTTTACATGAGTTCAAGAATATACACTAACCGCGCAACAGCATCGCTAATGAAAGTCTGTCATGTACCTCTAACTTCTCATAGACAGAGCTTAAATGTGCTTTAACGGTACGTTCAGTGATCTTTAACGCCATAGCGATCTCTTTATTGCTCATACCTTTTTCTAAAGCCTGTACCACCTCTTGTTCACGCTGACTTAACTGTTCAAGCAGTGGCGATACTTGAGTCTCATTACTTCCGAGTGAAATCAGTGCATGCATCATCTCTGGATACATCCAGACCGCATCATTTTTTATCGTTTTAAGGGCTTGTAAGAGATGGACACCCTGCATATAGAAGTTTCCATAACCACGCACACCTTGTTGAAGCAAGGCAACACCCTCTTCAAAGTTGGGGTGTTGAGAGAGTATCATGCACTTGACCTTCAGCGCCATTGAAAACTGCTCAGGTTTTAAGAGTGCTATACCCTCTTTTAAGGTACTTACATCTTCCACTAAAGAGACCACTATATCTATCTCTTGACAACGGCTAACAATAGTTGGGTCTTGTGTATACAGTTTCATTAACGCTCTCTCAATGCGGCTTGACGCACTTTCAGTATAGGCTTTAAGATGAAGTCCAAGACACTTTTTTGTCCTGTGATGATGTCTACATTGGCCACCATACCCACTAAAATGTCATGTTTCTTACCTTCAAATTCTAAATAGTTTTTAGTTGTCTTAATACGCACCAAGTAAAAAGCATTGCCCTCTTCATCCGTTATAGTGTCTGCACTGATCCAGACCACCTTACCATCTAGAGATCCATAGATGGAGAAATCATACGCCGTAAACTTCACCTTTGCCGGTTGTCCAGGGTACAAGTAGGCGATGTCAGAGGGCTTGATCTTTGTCTCTATGAGAAGTTTGTCATTAAACGGAATGATCTCAACGATGTCCATACCCGGTTGAATGACACCATTAATAGTGTTGACTAAAAGTCTTTGTACGATCCCTTTAACAGGAGAGCGTACCAAGGTACGTTTTACTCTATCTTCCAAGGCGTCCGAAGATTCGGAGATACGGGCGATCTCGGCTTGCACCTTGTTCAGTTCCTCTTTAGCATCATGCTTAAAGTCCAGCTTCGCCTCTTGCATCTTGTTTTGTGCCTCTTTGATGGTGGAACGTGTTCTTGGTATGGAGAGTTTGACACTGTCCATCTCACCTTTAATCCCTGAAGCTTGACGTGAAAGCTGCAAAAATTCCACCTGTGATACGATCCCTTTTTTAACCAGTGGTCTTGTAATCTCCACCTCTTGTTTAATAAGCTTATAGTCCTCTCGTAACTGTCCATACTTGGACTGGGCCTCTTTAAGTTCATGACGGCGCTGTGTGATCTGTTCTCTTAAAATATTAAGTTTTTGGGCTAACTGTCTTTTGTTGAGTTGATAAAGTGAACGTTCATGCTCTATAAAAGGCTTCATCTCTTTTGAGACGGCATTCATAGAGTGTGTCTCTTTACCACTCACTTCTGCACTCAAACGCAGCGCTTGTGCCTGTAGTTCAAGAAGTCGTAGGTTGTTTTCTTCATAAGAAGATGCAAATGTAGTGTCATCTATCTTCAGTAAGATCTGATCTTTTTCTACGATTTCACCTTCATCCACAAGGATTTCTGAAACAATTCCACCTTCGAGATTTTGGATTACCTGCACCTGTTTAGAGGGTATCACCTTACCCACACCCCGAGTCAGTTCATCTATTTCTGCAAAATAAGCCCAGACTATCAGCCAGATAAGTGTAATGAAAATCATCCAGATAATCCACTGCGAGGCTCTAGAATTCTTCTGCAAAACAGCAGAAGAGAGTGCTGCCATGTACTGAAGTTCATCACTTTTATGTGGTTTAGACATGCTTCTCTCCATTAAGTGCTGCAAGCACCTTCTCTTTAGGGCCATCCATAACGATCTTGCCATCATCCACTATGATGAGACGCTCTACTAAAGACATCATCGAAGCCTTATGTGTCACAAGCAAGGTGGTTTTACCCTTAGTAACTTCTTTAAGACGTTCTAACAACAACTTCTCTGAACTGCTATCCATAGAGGTACTTGGCTCATCTAAGATGACCATCGGTGTCTCTGTTACAAAGGCACGAGCCACACCCACGGCCTGACGCTGTCCACCGGAGAGTCCAATGCCCTGTTCTCCAATAGGCATGTCAAATCCAAGAGGATGTTTGTTCACAAACTCACTCACAAGACCAATATGGGCAGCTTTTAAAAGTGCTTCATTATCAACACTCGGTTTTTTATACACAATGTTGGCACGCAAGGTCGTATTAAAAAGTGCAACATCTTGAGGGACATAACTCACTTGGCGTCTCAAGTCAGCAGGATCGATCTGCGCAATATCGATATCATCCACTAAAATAGACCCACTGTCGGGTTCATAAAGCTTGAGTAACAACTTTTGTATGGTCGATTTTCCTGAACCGATCTTGCCGATGATGCCCACACGTTCACCAGGGTTTACAGTAAAAGAGACACCTTTTAGAGACTGTTTTTGTTCCTCTTCATAACTAAAGACCACATCTTTAAAAGTGATCTTTCCCTGCAGGTTCTCTCTGTAAACAAACTGCTTGCCTTCTGGACGTTCTACCGGAAGTTGCATGATCTCATTAAGAGAGTTATAGGCTGTTTTGGTCTGCTCGAAGTTCGCCAATAGTGCTGCCATCTGTCCCATTGGAGAGATAATACGTGAGGTCAAGATGACTGAAGCAATGAGTCCACCCATGGTGAGTAACTTCTCTTCTATCATATAAACCCCCACGATCAAGACGACTACCGTGTTAAGTTGCACCATAAAAGCAGTCACTGTTTGGATGGATGCTGAAAAGATTTTTGACTTGAAACCCTTGTTAGCGATGTCTCCAGTAGACTCTTCCCAGTTCCACTGAGAGTGACCATCAGCACCGAGCACTTTAATGGTCTCAAGATTCATCAGACTCTCTATCAACACCCCATTTTTATGGGCAGAAGCCTCGTAAGTGCTCTCTATACTTTTACGAAGGGGCTCTTTAACAATGTAGCTATAGAGCATGATAAAAGCGATCACCACAAGAGGTACAGCAACGATCACACCACCGATGTAGTAAGCCACCACCAAAAACAGCAGGGCAAAAGGGAGGTCTATCAATGTAGAGATGGTACTAGAAGTCAAAAAGCTTCTAATACTCTCAAACTCTCTCAAATTATTAGCAAAAGAGCCCACAGACTTCGGCCGTGCGCTCATTTTAAGGTTCATCACCTTCTCAAACAAGATAGAGGAGATAATGATGTCACTTTTTTTACCTGCTGTCTCTAAGAGGTAGGTTCTTAAAAGTTTTAAGATCATGTCGAGTACATAGATGACCAAAATACCTATGGCCAGAACCCACATCGTCTCAATGGCGTTGTTAGGAACCACTCTATCGTAAACATTCATGGTAAACAGTGGAGCTGCCAAAACAAAAAGGTTGATCACAAAAGAGGCGACAATAACATCACGGTAGATAGAACGTGAGTACTTTATAGAGCTCCAAAACCAATGTTTATGGTCGGTGTTGAGTACCTTTTTGTCATGTTGTTCGAAGCGGTGCTCTTTTTTGATGTAGTAGGTGTAGCCCAAATATAGTGATTCTAACTTCTCTAGGTCTATCCACTCTTCAGCATCAGGCATCTCAGGTATGATAATCTTGGCTTGGGATCTCTCTTTATCGATCGCTTCTAAAACACAGGCATTCCCCTCTTTAAGCAAGAGAATGGTGGGTAGCACTAATGTAGAGAGCTCTGAGAGTGGTTTTTGTACTAACTTCGCACTAAAACCTGCTCTTTTGGCAGCACGAGAGAAAAGAGATTTCGATGTGTGGGCTGAAAAGAGGGTCGAGGTAGATTCATCAGCTTCAAGAGGAAGGCCATGTGTGAGGGCCTCTGCACTAAAGGGACGGTGGTGGATTTTTGTAAAGATAACCAGACAGGCTAAAAGGGGATCAATATCCTTTGTCATTAGAGTGCTTAATTACCTATAGGAGACTGGGTGTCGATGGTCTCTTCAACCTTGTTTCCATACATATCGCGTTTGATCATCTTCATCTCAATAC
>JALSUN010000081.1 GCA_027061425.1 Helicobacteraceae bacterium | reverse complement strand
AGTTTGTCATCTTTGTGTCCCTCATACAGTTTTCTAATATCATTTTGAAGTGCCGTATATTTCATATCACCAACAGCAGAAATAATACTTTTGAGCAGCATCGTTTCCTGAGTCTGTTTTTCCAGGAACAAAAAGAAAGAACGGATCTCCTCAATAGGAACACTTTCAAAAGCTTGTGTGAAGACAAATTCACAAAACTTCAGGCTGATACCACGGTCATAGTTGGTTTTCAAAGTGGTAAAAATTTGTATAAGATCATCTCTGTCTTCTGCTAGATCTGAAAAGCTATAAAGGGCATAGAGCATCATCTCAAAATGCTTTTGTTGATCGAGCTGTTCCACATAAAACCCTTTAAGACGCGGAGAAGCGACAAACAGCAGTTTAGAATAAAAAAACCGTCTGCTGATCTGCAGAAAACTTTTTTTATAACGCTTCAGCAGAAAATAGTCCAAATCATACATCTCTATGAGAGCATATATCTGTTTTCTGTCTGCTTTACACACAAAATTGTTCAATTCTATAATAGCATCTGAGAGAGCATAGTAATCATACTTGGATGTGACTTCTAAACGGTTTTCTCCAAAAAAAAGGTAATGACTGACCTGCTCAATAAAGATAGATTTTTTAGTATCCATCTTCAAATATATCTTTTCCATGATGATCTGAATAAAACTGAGTATGATCAGCAATACAAGTGCCAAGGCAAAAAAGACCAGAGTACTGTCAAAGATCAGATCAAGATGATTAATGATCAATGCTTCATAAACAGTCTCGGCCTTATTCACCAGGCTCTCCGAATATAAAGTTGCAGTCCATCTTTAGAATACTGGTCTACATCTGTCACATAACTTCCCCATGAAAGCGAACCACCAAGTGCCCACTCTGGCATTAAACGGTATTCGCCTGCGATCCGAAGTTCATTGGACTTGGAATTTTGAAAGACCTCTACTCTCTCTATACGCTCATTAGAATTGGCCCAGGTGTATTCAACCTGCAGCTTATAGTGACAGTTCGACTCATACCCAAGCTGACTGAAGATGGCATAGCTTTTTGAATCCGGAACATAGTAGAGCTTTTGGTTCCAGGTAAAACCACTCCAAAAATAGTATGAATATTCAGGTACAAACATATGGACATCACTGTTACTGTAATGGCTGTATTCATAGCCAAATCCCAGTTCAAAAGGACCAATATCTTTATAAAAATGGCCACCTCCACCGAAGTTTGGCATAAAATTGGCCTCAGGAGAAAAAGAAAATGTCAGATACCCCCACCACTGATCTTCGAAAGCCCGGTAGAGATCCGTCTGAATATCTGTGTCTCGAAGGCCATAGCGCCATGTCTCTTGCAGCAGTGCTACCAAAATATATTCTTGTATCGGTGTCTCATACTGTATGTAAAAAGTGTTGTCGCTGTAGCGCTCGTCAGAATAGGAAAAAGCGTATCCGCCGATCTCCAGTTTGTTGACCAGTGTCCGACAATAGACAAATGGATATTTTTCTTGTAAAAGTGCCCGTTCCTCCTCATCGATCCTGTATAACAGATGGTTCGCGTCACTTTTATGATAGGTGTTGAGCAGTGACACCATATAGAGCCTTGTGATCTCTAGGTCACGCGGATACTTTATGGCCAGGCTCTCAAGTACATCCAAAGCAGGTTCTACAGCACCCGTCTTTAAGTACAGCTGTGCCAGCTTGAGCCCGTCTCTAGGTTTCTTTTGCTCGTCAAAACGCGCTTTGTAATGTTTGATCTGCTCAGCCGTATTTAGCTTTAAAAAGGCATCCTGCTGTGCAGACTCAACTTCGGAGATTTTCTCTTTAAGTGCCGGACTTGGTGTTTTAGCATAAAGTGCATGATAATGCTCCAAGCTCTCTGCATAGTGCCCCTGCCAGAACAGAAGGTCTGCCAACATCTGTTGCGCTTCGCTGCTCTTGGGAAAGTCGTTATAAAAGAGTTTGGCTTCTCTCTCTGCCTGTGCCAGTTCCCCGCTTCTTATCAGTGCCTGTATGTACAGTAGGTGCAGGTCATAACTTTCACGTATACTCTTCTCTAATGTCTGAGCATAGGCAGCCGCTTTTTTAGGAGCGGCTGCCAGCAATGTCTGCATCTTCTGTACATGCAGAAGTATCTTGTTTTGACGGTAGGCCGGTAGCTGAGCAGTATCCGGATCCACTACGAGCAAGTTTTGAAACACGCTATCGGCTTCTTTTGAGTGTCCCTGCCAAAATAGCAAGGTAGCATAGCGGCGCATGATAACGGTATTGTCAGGGTAGCGTTCATATCCTTCTTTTGCCAGCGAAGCTGCCTTGTCGATCTGTTTGGCAGCGACAAGCGCATCGATATTTTTGATCATCTTCGACTGACGTTCTTTATCACGCTGCATGTCAGCAGGCACTGTATCGGCTTTGTTTCCGGTGTGTTCCCCCGCATGTAACAGGAGTGATGTGCCCAAACACAGTCCCAAAAGAGTTTTGATCATCATCTCTCTTTCAGCACCTGCATCCTGAGATCATCAACAAGATCTTTGGCATCAGGGTTGTTCTTCAGCTCTTTTTTCAGGTATTGCAGTCCCTTGTTCCTATTTTTCATCAAAAACATCACCCGTGCCATATCATAGTTGGCTAAAGGATATTTTGAGTTCAGATGCAACAATTTTTGCAGTTTTCGTTTGGCATTAACATAGTCGTTTTTCACGATCATGATCTCCGCAGTACCCCAAAGCGCATCTACATTGTTCGCATTTTCATGAAGCATTTTCTTATAAATCGTATTGGCTTTGTCGTACTCTTTGAGATGGTAAAAAGTTCGGGCCAGACGTACAGCCTCTCCTTCTGTTTCACGAAGTGCCAGGGCTTTTTTAAAATAACTGACCGCCTTGATATAGTTGTTCTGTAGATAGTAGTTCCAGGCAAGTTCTGCATAGGGCTCTGCATTGTGCTGCTTGAACTCCGTTATAGACTGCTTGAAAAACTTGTCTGCTTGCGCATAGGCACCACGGTCACGCGCTGCTATCCCCTGTTGTAGATGATACCGATTGGTGACAACAGCTGTGTTGGGAAAACCTAAGATGCCATTTTTGTCCAGTGCAACTGCCTTGACATAATAAAATCCATCTTTTTCAACCTTAAAACGAAGCTCTGTTGTTGATGTTTCTTTAAGAGCGACCACCTGTATGAACTGTTCATCTTTTGCCAAAGTGACACGATATTTTTCAGCACCTTGCACTGCACTGAAAGAGACCATAAGTGCCCCAGCATCACCACTCTCTGCACCAAGACCGTAAGGTGGATCTAGCAGTTCTACCACTGAGATCCCGGAGGTGCTGCTGACAAATCCTTCACCTTCATAAACATGCTGTGCGTCCGCCTTGAGTTCACCCTTGTAGACTGAGACAACACCCTTGCCTGGTTTCTGTTCAAAAGAGAGTTCTGTCCCCAG
>JALSUN010000080.1 GCA_027061425.1 Helicobacteraceae bacterium | reverse complement strand
GCTCAAATTTACCTGTAGTAACATCCGTTCTAAAACCAAAGTCAATCTCTATGTTTTTAGAGGTCAAATAAGCATTCAAGCGCATCATAAAGGCGATAGAAGCATGGGTGTACTGTGTTAGGACACGGTCATGAAACTGTTCAAATGACTCATTAAGCTTTTTAAGTCTTTTATATTCTTGCATCAACGGTGCTACTATTTGTGGTGCGAAACGCACAGGTATAGCTTTTAAGATAGCATGACCTTCCACACCCTCACCTGTCAGTTTTCCACCGATAGAGATATGAACACCGTACTCACTTTTACCATCAACCTTAGCCTTACAGCCCTCAAATCCAAGGTCACCAACACCATGAATACCACACCCTTTAACACAAGCAGACCAGTACATACGTACACGACCCTCTTCTAAAGGCACATGCTCACTTAAGTAGTTTGACATGTCTATAGCATCTGGCTTGTTTGGGATCACTCCAAAGGGACAGTGTTCTGTACCCGCACAAGCGATCATATGGTTAAAGTAAGGGGTATTAACACTTTTATAGGTGTTAAAAAGTTCATGCGCAAGACAGTTGAAAAGTTGTTCGTCTGAGACACCCATGATGTAAAGACTCTGCTCCACATCAAAGCGGATGTCTCCGTTACCGTACTTTATAGCCGCATCTGCTGCTTCAAGAAGGCTTGTTCCTTTAAAAACGCCCGATGGGACAACCACATGTAAAGCAAAACTACCATCACGGAGTTCAACCTTACCATGATCAGGGTCACTAAAATCCATCTGAGTAAGTGTCTCACCTGCACTTAAAAAGTCTATACCGGCTTTCTCACGAATACTCTGAGAAATGGCATCCATCCCAACATCTTGTATTAAGAAAAAGAGTCTGTTTTTATTACGATTATCACGATAACCATAATCTCTAAAAAGCTCTATAAGTGCTTGGTACATCGCCATGACTTCATCTTCATTTTTTAAAAAGATATTGGCATTTTTAGCAATCTGACCTACTTTACCACCTAAAAAGAGGTTATAACCATACACACCCTCTTTTTGCGCCAAGACAAAACAGCAGTCCTGACCAAAAGCATTAGAACGGTTGACCAATGAACCCGTAATACCCGTATTAAACTTTCGTGGTAACACACTGATCCACTCATAATTATGTAAAAACTTCGCTTGTAGTTTTTCAAGAAGTGATTGAGACGGGAGGAGAACATCTTTACTCATAGCATCTAAGGGGTCATTTAAGATGTTACGGAAGTTGTCAACACCTGTTTGGTAAGAGGAGATACCCACAGACTCCATACGTCTAAAGATCTCTGGAACATTTTCTATTTTGATATAGCGAAACTCTATCTGCATTCGGGTTGTGATATCAATATAATCTTGACCGAAGTCACGAGCAATTTCTCCCAAAACTACAGCCTGGTCGTAACTCAGATGACCACCAGGGACACGAACTCTAATCATAAACTGCTTAGGTGTCTGAGGACGATCAAAAAGACCAAAACATTTCAAAAAGTAAGAGAGATCTTCTGCAGGGATGGCATCATAGCCCTCTTTAGCATAAGTCTCTAGCTTTTCAAAGGCTTCTTGAGGTGTCTTAAGAACCTTGACCTTCTCTATTTTGTTGACCTTAGCGCTGCGTTTTTCAAAAGCTTCTTGTAATAAAACCATAATCTCTCCAAAAGGTAACTCACAGAGCACCTTTTTAATATATTGCCGTGATTTTACACCAAGTTGCTAATAATTAGCTTGATTTTATGCCTAAAAAACAGGCATATAAGCTTTTAATATAGGAATGTTTTAATAATTGATAATTTATCTTTTTATTTTTATGTTAAGATAGTATCATTATACGTACATCTTACATGCTTTATATTGTGATGTATAAAATCAACATACAGTTCTCAACAGGTGTTTATGTTTTGAGCTAAAAGAGAGTCTATTTTGCGTATTTCATTTTTTTTATTACTTAATGCCCTTTTTATTACAACATTGGCTTCAGCAGCTGATGACACTGCCATAAAAGGTAAACTTCTAAAAGCAATTAAAACACATAACACAAGCATGGTTCGCTCTATATCTGAAGCTGGATATGAGAGTATAGACAGAGATGATGTCTTGCAAGAACGTATATACGAGTACTTAGAAGCTGAACGTCAACGCCAGATAGAAGCTGACAAAAAAGCTGCGGCAGAAAAAATAGCCGCAGAGAAAAAGGCTAAAAAGGCAGAATTGGCTGCAGCTGCTAAACTCAAACGAGATCAAGCCAATGCAAAAAAAGCGGCTGAGGCTAAAGCCGCCACTAATGTCAAAGCGACTGCAGGTGGTGCTACAGCCACGACGGCAGTAACTGCTAAAGCAGCAGATAAAAAGGCTAAAGAACAAAAGGCAAAAGCAGATGCGGCCACAAAAAAGAAAGCTGCCGCTGCTGCAACAGCAAAACTTGCTGCAGACAAGAAAAAAGCCCAAGCTGCCAAAGTAGCAGCTGAAAAAAAGAGAGCTGCTGCCAAACAAAAAGCAGCAAAAGCACAACAGCAACGTAAGGCAAAAGCCCAGGCTGAAAGAAAACGCAAAGCTGCTGCACAAAAGAAAAAAGACGACCAAGCCAGACGTGCAAAAGCAAAACGTAAGAAAGAGGCAGCTGCAAAGAAAAAAGCTGCACAAAAGAAAAAGTCAACACCTAAGAAAAAGCCTGCTGTATCTGTCAAAAAAACAGTACCTACACCGGTCATACCTGTACCAGCAGCTGTTGTCGCTGTACCTGTTGCTGCCGCAGTCGTTGTTGCACCATTAAGTGTCAGTAGTCAAGAATTAATCGGTACATGGAAACAGGTGAGTAGCGAAAAAGTAATTACTTTGCTTATTAATGATGATAGTAATTTCGTTTTAGAACAGGTAGAAGATGATGGTACCTTGACCATCAAAGGAACGTGGAAGAGTGAAGATGCCATTTTCATGATGAGTATCAAACAGGTACAGAGAAATGTCCACTCTCGTGAGACTGATATTCATCGTATCTACAAGATTGGCAGAATTACAAAACATAGACTCTTGCTACGTGACAAACGTAACAGAATTGCTTACGACCTAAAACGCTAAACAAGGACACCTTTTTAGGTGTCTTCTACTCCTTACTTTTCATTCGAAATTCAACTTACTTTCTTACAAATTTTTCAATTTGATGATAAAACTTTCTATACTTTCACCGTTTTTCATTTACTTTTGATTTACATCAAGAAGTCACGTTATAAAAAGGAATAAACTCTGTTCAGCCTAAAATAGTATTGTAAAGAAGGAGTGAAAATGATAGATCCATCTGTTATCAGACCAGAAATCGCTTTAGATGATTTTTTACCTATATTTCTCTCTTCAGCACTTGCAATGCTATTTGGGGGATTTTATGTTGGTATATATACAGCGGTTAAAGTTAAGATGTTAA
>JALSUN010000079.1 GCA_027061425.1 Helicobacteraceae bacterium | reverse complement strand
TCAGGCTTATGACAACATCATCCCAGGTAAAGATGACCTTGTCAGTGTACCCGTTATAAGATGCCCACGGAAAATTAGGCTGGTCTCCCCAAGTGTACCCTACAGCGGCGCGGCAGTTGTCCTGCGGAGTGTCGACACCATACTGGGGATAGCCGTTGGCCACGTTACAGCTGAGTGAACTTAGGCGTCCCTGGGCATCTTCTGCCTGAACACGGTAGTGGATATAGATATTTGGATCTACGTTGGTTGCTGTTGCACCATTGGCACCGCTGGTCAGATCATTGACCTCCGGTATTTGTGTAAATGACCCAGTCTCTGATGTACGATTGTAGAGGTGATATTTAACAGTACACCCATTATCATTGTTATCGTTCCACTGCGTGTTGAGTGAGCGGATGACAGTTGCATAGGCTTTTAGACCGGTTGGTGCATCGGGCACAGTTTTGTCGAAGGCTGCTGTTGTATCGATGCGACACAACTCTGTGCCAGACTGATCGCTACATGCTTCAACCCAGTAATAGTAGGTATGACAGGCAGCAAGGGTGGTATCACCGTAGACCATCGTAGCTGAAAGTGAAGTTTCATCATAAACCTTCACTTTTCCTGCGATGTTATTGCTACTGTTTCTGTAGATACGGACTTTTGAGAGAGTGCCTGTGTCTACGTTAGTCAGCGTGGCATTAAGATCGCCACTTGTTCCACTGATAGCGGTGACATCCAGTAAAGGCATAGCAATGTTGGCTATGACTACGCTGTTGACGATGTCTTGAACTTCAACGGTACTGTCAGTGTCACTTTCATCTGCACTTTGTATATGTTGATTGACCGCATTGAGGTTGGCTGCACTTACACCGGTAATACCGGCATCATCATAGTCACTGACAGACGGAACGCCACTGCTGCCGTTGGTCGCAGCATATCGTGTGATCCTGGACAATGCTGTCGCAGCAAGATCAAGACCCCGTGTTCTGACACACTTGACATTTGGGATTCCAGTTTTGGCATACCACTTATCATCTCCATGTAAGAGGCTTATCTCTAGAGCATTAGTATGATCACCATCATATGTTGTCGACGTCCAGAACCATGGATGAGCTGGGTCAGGTCTTGTCTGAAAGACACTGTCGAGTGAATCATTCTGTGTTCTGTCAAGCAACATATAAAGTTCGTTGTAATCTGGCAGCCTCCATCCGTCTCCATCCAAACCCAGTGCGCGACAGTAGGCAATAGCACTTTCCCAGTTTTTGCTGGTGATAGTATCATCCTGCCACTCAAGTCCTGTGTTTGGATCAAAAACGACTTTGTTGGTGTTGTTACGGCTCATCTGCTCCTGTGCAGGTGTTGCTCCCCGTATACAGCGGACATTTTTCAGCTGAGTTTTTGGCATTATGCTATCGGTTGCCGTTATTATACTAACACCCCAGGCTCTTGATTGATTGGCATCAGAGGCCGTTGCACTCCAATAGTTTGTTGACGTATCCCAGGTTTGAAAGGTGTTGGGTGTGGTATCGTCACCATGTGCAAGAATGTTGATCACTTCTTGTATCGATGGCATGCGCCAGTCGTCATGGCCGCCAAGAGACAAGGCCTCACAGTAAGTGACTGCTTCATTAAAGCTTTTTTTGACAGTTGTATCATCCTGCCACATCAGACCGGTGACCTGGTCAGTGACTGTGTTGTTGGTGCTGTGCAGATAATCTGTTGCTACACCGCTCTGGTAATATCCATCATCTCTGATCGCGCTTGTGATAGTTCCTGAAGTATCATAACTTGCTGATTGGCCCGTCTGTTTCACTGTACTGTAAACAACATGTACTGTACGTGTTATAGGGTCTGCTGCATTGCCAGCAGTGTCACTGACGGTATAGGCGAGAGTATAGACACCGACGGCGTCTGTGTTGACTGTGTTAGAAACATGGATATGGTTACTAATATCACCATCTGTATCGTCTTGTGCTGTGGCACCTGGATCAACAAAATGCAAGCCCCTCTGCTGGTAGATGATAGCATTACCCTCAAGAGAGATAAGAGGTTTTGTTGTATCTGCAGTTGTACCTGTAGTCGTATTTGTATCTGGATTTGTATCTGTATCTGGATTTATATCGGTAGGAGACCCATCTCCACTACTATTACTACTGCCACTACATGCTGATATACTGATAATCGCCGCAAGGGACAGCGTTGCCATCAATATGTTTTTAGTCATATTCATTATATTTCCTTTAAGTGAGCTAAGAGAAAACTTCTCCTCTATTTTTATTATGACACTTTAGCATTCTAAAAACGTTTCAAAATACCATATCTATAGAGTTTTTATGAGAATCATGTATTGATCAATGGGTGTATAAGTAACTGCCAAGGCAGTAAATGGGAGAGGTCGATGATAAGACAGCAGTCATAACAACTGTCTTATTGTTTGAAACAGAGAGGCCGGGAGAAGTTTTATTTAGCGGGTAATAACTTTTTCATAAGTTCGATATGGTAATTTTCCTGATAATTGATGAAGTCAAAAAACTGTGACAACTCAGTGTCATTAACCGCTTCAGCTAAAGCGCGGCACTCCTCTTTGGCGTTCTCCTCTTCTTTGATCCCATTGATGACAAACTGCTCTATGTCTGTGATCTTGTAGGTGAGTTCATGAAGTTCACGTGGCAGTGCTAAGATGCCCATCTGTGCCATCATGTTCCCAAATGACTTAAGGTGGAAGTGGGACTCGTCTATGAGGTCCTGAAAAACGTTGAAATGGAGCAGGTTGTCAGTGCGGGCCTGCATATAGGCATAGACCAAAATGAGTTCGTACTCTTTGTATGACTCTTCGAACAAGAAGATGGTCAGAGAGTCCGTCTGTGTAACGTCGAGTGTTTTTCCTGGAAGCTTACGGTGCATGTCAAAAGCCGTGACTTTGGCATCGTTGGCACTGCTGGAGAGCAGGGCGGTCAAATACTCGATCATATAACTCTCATCAGTGCTTATACGGGCCATTAGGACATTGTCATCATAATAGGTCTGCGCTGTTTTGATCTCTTCTATGAGGTACTTGAAAATATCAAAATTATAGTTGCGTTTGAGCAGCATCTTACTTCTGTCATAGTTGTAATCATCTTGAGCTTCAAGGATCGCACCTCCAAGCCATTTCATGTGTCTAAAAGCGATCATGGAGAAGTCATAGAGTCTCTCTTTGATCACAGGGTCATTAACAGCAAACGAGGCAAAAAGGATGTCGAGCCACAGCTCGTGTTTGATCTGGTACAGTTTATTCATGGTCTTCTCCCTGGGGTGTTATCTCACAACTCTCTTCACTCTTGATGACATGCATCTCCTCTTTTTCACCCTGTGCAAGGTTTGCAACGTTGATAAGTGAGGCGATAAAGCCGTTGAAGACCATGTCAGCACAGATCTTCTGTTGTGCAGAGAGTGTTCCGAGTTTCTCTTCGATCTTGGAGATCG
>JALSUN010000078.1 GCA_027061425.1 Helicobacteraceae bacterium | reverse complement strand
ACCCACTGAGTATGAGTGGTGCTGCCTCTTTTGACATCTACATCATGATCGCAGCTTCTGTTGCGCTCTTTTTGATTCTTGCAAATAAACTTTACAACAAAGCGGGTGCGCTCTTTTTGTTAATGATATTGGCTCTGTTTATCCACAACGCAGTTATTGCTGTATAACACTTTTTATCCCATCTTGACATGGGATAAACTTTCTACTTTTTTTCATAAATATTCTTGACAAATGACAATTACATGTTATACTATCTGCACTAAAAACAGGGCAGTCACTGCCTATCAAGGAATACAGATGAAAATCATAACTAAGTCAGCACTACTACTTACCGCACTACTCGTTACGACATCAGCATATGCAGGTGCAGAAGATGGAAAAGAGCTTTTTGAGGAAGCAAAATGTATGGAGTGTCACAATGCTGAAGATTTTGACAACTCTAAAAAAGTGAAAAACTTTCACCAGCTACAAACACGTGTAGACGCTTGTCAGCGTAATACAGGTGCAGAATGGTTTGATGAAGATACCCATGATGTAGCTGAGTACCTAAACAAAGAGCACTACAAATTTAAAAAGTAGGTTCCCGCTTCTAGAAGCCATTAAGGCTTCTACTTCTTTATATACCCCAACTCTATCATCTTGTTATAAATATCTGAGACCATTCCCCCTGCTGCCGCACCACCATGTCCTCCGTGTTCCACTAAAACTGTCACGATGTACTGCGGATTATTTGCAGGTGCATACGTCGTAAACCAAGCATGAGAACGGGTGTAGTAACGCATATCTCTTTCGTTAATACGCTGTTTGACCTCTTGAGAGATCCCAATAACCTGTGCGGTTCCCGTCTTACCTGCAACTGGGATTTTAGCATGCATAAAGTGTACAGCTGTTCCTTTTTTAGCCTGACACACTTGACGCATAGCCTGCTGGATAATAGGCAGTTTTTTATGCTGCTGAGGGGTTAAAACATCTCTATATTCTGGTTGCACTTTTTCACCATCAACTTCCATAGCCAGATGCGGTTTGACCCACTTTCCAGTTGCCATAAGTGCTGTAAGCTGCGCAATCTGAAGTGGCGTGGTCAGAAAATCACCCTGACCAATCGAGGTGTTGAGTGTCTCTCCTATATACCATGGACGGTTGAAACGCTTGCGTTTCCACTCTCTACTTGGAACAGTACCAATGAATTCATTAGGAAGATCAACACCTGTTTTAGCACCCAGACCAAACTGCTTGAGACCAAAACTCATCTCAGCGATTCCTACTTTCAGACTGCCTTTATAAAAATAGTCATCACAACTCTCTCGTATGGCTTTACGAATATCGGTCTTACCATGTCCTGTATGTTTCCAACATCTAAAGTTACGTTTACCCAGCTTCATTGTACCCACACAGTTAACATTCCACCACTGACTGATCCCTGAGCTTAAATAGACCAAGCCAAGACCCGTTTTAATGGTTGAGCCTGGTGGATAGAGTCCATTAATGATCTTGTTGGTAAAAGGGTTGTCGATGTTCTCTATAAGCGCCTTCCAGTTTTTAGAAGATATTCCTGAGACAAAAGTATTTAGATTATACTCAGGAAAACTTCCTGCAGCTAAGATCTCTCCATTGATTCCCATAACAATTACAGCCCCTGCTCTCGCAGTAAAATGTTTGTTAATAAACTTTTGTAAACGCATGTCAAGTGTCAGTACTAAGTCTTGACGTTCTATAGCCTTGGTATGGGTCAATTCCTCTATCACCTCATTTTGAGCACTGACCTTAATGGTTTTCTCGCCTTCAATACCTTCCAAATATGCGTTGTAGTACTTCTCTACACCACTCTTTCCAGTAGAACCTATGAGTTTTGCCAGAGGATCTTTTTCTATATCTTTGCTATTAGCCTTCGCCACATAACCAATAACATGAGCCCCTAAATCATTATAAGGGTAGTGACGTTTTGGTGCGGGTATGACAACGATATGGTCGTTAAGTTGAAGCTGTGAATATACAGGCATAATTTTTTCGTAAGAGACAAAATCTACAACTCTTATATCATTATGGTTATAGTAAGAGTCATTTCGAATGTAACGTTTACGAATTTTACTTGCATTCAGGTCATTAAGTTCTCCAACCAAAAAAGCGATAGCTTCATCAAGTTGTGAGTCTTTACCTTTATGTTTGAGATGGGGTTGTAATTTCACAGAAAATCCCAACTTGTTGATAGCAATAGGCAGGCGGTTTCTGTCATGGATCTCACCCCGTATCGGTGCTATTTTAACTGTTTTAACCGTGTTTCTTGAAGAGAGTGTCTCATAATACGAATTAGACTGTACAGAAAGATAAAAGACTCTGATGAGTAGAGACAACCACACCAACCCAAAAAAAGTTAAAACAATTTTGACTCTCATAAAAGACCTACCACTAAAAATTCAACCAAAATATACCAAAGAACATTCCAACTCATACTGGCATGTTCCATCCAAAATATCTGTTGTAAGAGCAGTGTAAAGAGCCAAAAGCCAATGTACGCTAAAAAGATATATAAAAAGTGCATGCAACGCTTACACTCGATCACCTGATGTAATTTAGGCAGTATAAATTTATAGACAAAAGAGAAATAGACCAGAGAACTTAAAAAAAGGTAGCCTTTTTCTGCCTCAAAGACCAATGCCAAAAGTACAATCAAAAAGAGTAATCCTATATCTTGTTTGTCCAAAGCACGTATAAAATAGAAAAAGATAACGCCAAATAGAGGCGGTAAAAAAAGGTATATACTGCTCATACTCTCATAGAGTACAAAAAGGATAAAGACAAAAGTTGCCTTTATATAGAATGGATAAGTGATACTTCGTTGCATACAGGAAAGTGTTTACAGTTAATACAATCTGCCCAAATTTTATGTTCGGGTAGAGAAGATTTTGGGATCTCTACAAATGCAAGACGCTCGAAAAATTGTTGTTGGTAGGTTAAAGAGAGCACCTCTTTAAGTCCAAGTTCTTTGGCCTCCGCTAAGGCAATTTTGACCAGTTCTGAGCCCACACCCTGTCCACGAACCTTTTCACTTATAATGAGTGAGCGAACCTCTGCAAGTGTGGTCGTATGGATGTGTAATGCACAAAATCCAACCAACTCGTCTTCATTAAAAGCGAGTTTATAAGAGCGTATATTGGTCGCCACTTCATCACTGTCACGCTTTAAAATAACACCACTCTCTACTTCAGGCGCTACCAGTGCCTGCATCGCAGCGATGTCCTTTAAAGAGGCCTTACGAAAGTTCAGCGTCATCACCACTCTCACTATCTTCATTTAAAATCTCATGGATTAAGGCAACAAGTTTATTTGTCCCTCGCTTCTTGGCACTAGAGACTAAAATAGCTCCAGGGAAATCTCTTAAAAGTTTGCCCTGCTCTTTTTGGTTGAGTTTGTCGATCTTGGTAAAAACACGCACGATGACTTGGTCTTCTCTACAGACTTGATCAAGATAATCAGCTACAGAGTAGTCTATAGCCAAGTTAGGATGACGACAATCCACAAGGTGTAAAAAAATCTTGATCTGCTTACGCTCAGCGATAAAGTCTGTCAAGTTTTTTTCCCAGTCCGACTTAATAGACTTAGAGACCTTGGCATAACCAAAACCAGGGAGGTCTACAAATATGGCCTCTAAACGTGCATCATTGTCTCTGTCTACCATCGTAATATCAAAAAAGTTAATCAGACGTGTTTTACCTGGTGTTGAAGAGACTTTAGCCAGACTTTTTCTCTGACTTAAGGCGTTAAGCAGTGAGCTTTTTCCTACGTTTGAACGTGCCATAAAGACCACTTCATTTAAGTACTCATTTTCAGGTGCTGCAGCCACATTAGGTGCTGACGTTACAAAAGCCGAGTTGATTATCTCTATCATTTTTTCTCCTCTTCTATCTCAAAAGTCATTATAACAGGTTTTTCACCATCACCTTTAGCGTGGGCTTGTCCTGCCACGGTACTGATCACTACTTCTTCACCTATGATCTCTTTCTTCTCATCAAGCTGTTTTATGTTGACATTTTTATAAAAGTGGTACTCTTTTTGTAGTGGTAAGAAAATCACCTTTTGAGCCTTTCCTTGGTAGATGGACTGGGCTTCTGTCTTAATATAAAAAGAGACATTACCTTTTGCAACATACTTTGTAGGTTTGCGCTTGACATTAGTATAGACTGTTACTGTTGAAGCATTAAGTTCATCAAAACCTTTTTTGATTTTAACATCGCCTTTAAAAACAGTCACTCCTGCCTTCTCATCTGCATTAAAACTCTTGGCTACAATTTTCAACTGCTCCGCACCGAGAGAAGTGATTAATAATAGGTTGATCAATAATAGTTTTTTCACTTTTTTCCTTAATTTTTTACTTCATAAACACCCACAACATCTGTGGCATGGGAGCGTTCGTTCTTAGAGTCATAGAAGAGGTCTTCACCCGTTACAACATCATCTTCTTTAGTCATAACAAAAGGGCCCTTTGTCACGATTGTTTCATCCTTTTGATGGATAATAGCACGCTCAGTTTTAAAGCGCAAACCATCTTCGCGATGGTAACGGACATTGCCTTCGAGAGTAATGAGATTAATGTTGTTATAGACTCCAAAATTTGCAGTAATATTGTTTTTTAGTTTTCTAGAGTTGTCCGTATAATCTATTTCATCTATCTCTATACGGTCTTTATAACGCTTGGCATCTTTACCAACCATGACATCTTTCAGTCCTTCTAAAGTCAAATCATAAAGCGTAAACTGATGCAACTCTAACTCTGCGACTTCTTCACCCTTTTGATGTTTTTTAGGTACCTCACTGGGCTCAAAAAGAAACAAGATCGCTGCCAAGAGTAGGCCAATCACTAAAAAAAGATAGTTTACATTTACTGCCATAGTGCTAAGAAGTCATCCTCTTCATCATTATTAACAATAAGCAGTTCTATCATCTCTCTCACAGCACCTTCACCACCTAAGGTCTCACATACTGTGTTGACCATAGCTTTTATGTGACGACTACCATTGTTAGGTGTAAAAGAGTGCCCTACTATAGAGAGCATATTATAGTCATTAAGATCATCACCAATAGCCGCAACATCACGTAAAGCAATAGCCCGTGTTTCGCAGATTTCTTTAAGCAGCGTCGCTTTATCTTTGATACCCTGATGTAACATTGTAATACCAAGTTCCGTGGCTCTTTTTTCTACAAGTTGAGAGCGACGACCCGTAATAATAGCAACTTCATGCCCAAGGTCCTGCCAAGATCGAATGGCCAGACCATCTTTAACATTAAAAGCCTTGGTCTCTTCACCACTGTTGGAATAGATGATTTTACCATCAGTCAGACAACCATCAACATCGAGTACAATAAGTTTTATCATAGAACACCCTTGGTACTCGGTATGCCCATACGTTCATTTTTAGTGGTTGCACGACGCAGCGCCACAGCAAATGCTTTAAAGGCTGCCTCTAAAATATGGTGTTTGTTACGCCCACGTTTCATAACGATGTGTGTCGTGATGCGTGCATTAAGGGCCAAGGCATGAAAAAACTCTTCTGCAAGTTCAGTATCGAAGTTACCCACCTTACCATAAACATCTATCTCATAATGAAGATAAGGTCGTCCACTTAAGTCCATGTCACATTCAACCGCTGTCTCATCCATCACCACAGTAGCATTGCCATAACGCTCCACTTTTTCTATAGGATAGATAGCTTCTGCAAGCGCCTTACCGATAACAATCCCCACATCTTCTACACTATGGTGGTCATCTATATGGGTATCTCCTTTACAAGTCACATCCAAATCTATCAATGAATGTTTACTCAAGGCTTCTAACATATGGTCAAAAAAACCAACACCCGTGTCGATGTTACTTTTACCCGTTCCTTCTAACTCTAAAGAGACACTGATTTGTGTCTCTTTTGTACTGCGTTGTTTTGTAATCATTTTTATTTTTCTCCTACTATAAATGCGTTAGCAAAGGGAGAGTCCACTTTAAACTCTCTCGCTTCCGCCTCAGACTTAAACCCTGTCAACCAGACTTTAAACACTCTTTTTCCGTTTGTTTTTGTATCTTTTATGATGGTGTGATACCCCTTATATCCCGAATACTGTTCTTGAACTTTTTGGGCACCCTCAAACTTGGAAAACGAACCTATTTGAATCGCATAACTGCTGTAGTTTAGCGAAGGTGTTGATCTCTTTTGCGGTGTAGTTGATGTTGCTGAGCCTATAGCTTTGGCTTTAGCGTCTTTAAACCCTACCACTTCTAAACGGACATTGGCCGTCCCTTTTTTCACCATATCTATTTTGTGGGCAGCATTGTTGGAGAGATCGATGATACGTGTTCCCACAAAAGGACCTCTATCATTGATACGAACCACCACACTCTTGCCATTGTCTATGTTGGTTACTTTGACCATCGTGTTCATAGGCAAGGTTTTATGTGCAGCGGTAAGCCCATGCATATCGTAGATCTCACCACTAGAAGTTGGCTTGCCATCAAAGTCAGGTCCATACCAGCTAGAAACCCCATAAAATTTCTCTCCTACCCGTACCTTTGTTGGATAGTAACGAATACCAAACACCGTATAAGGGCGCATAGTAGGATGAACATAACCCGGTTTAGTCGCTTTAGGCGTTGAACTATATCCACCGCTGCTTTGTGACTTTGTCTCTGTTTTAGAACTGTGATAGCTACTTTTAGAGTGACCCTTTACACCACGCGTACTACATCCAGAGACAAGAAGTAACGAGCTGAGTAATAGTGTTATCTTAATATACACGAAGTTTCTCCCCAACTCTAATGACACTAGAGCTTTTATGATTGCGCTTTTTAAGTGCTTTTACAGTGACATTGTAACGTCTTGCAATAGTACTCAGGTTGTCACCACGTTTCACAGTATAACGGTTTTTTTGTAGTGGCAGTGGTGGTACAATGAGCTTTTCACCAACACGGATCTTGTTGCTCTTTTTGTTGTTCATCTGCTTGAGCTTTTTAATGCTCGTTTTGTAACGTCGTGCAATACGCCCAAGATTATCACCAGGACGCACCACATAACTGTTTTTAGCAAATGTGAATTTATATTTTTTTATTAATGCTGGTGTTGTAGGAATGATGAGTTTCTGCCCTACGTGAAGACGATCATTTTTAAGATGATTAAACTCTCTAATAATTTTATAAGGCACCTTATATTTGGCCCCTATTTTAGAGAGATTTTCACCTGGGTGTACCACATGTACCCTATAGATCTTTGTCAGATCACAAGGTTTATAGTTTTGATTAAAGGTGTTGAGTTTGTTATAAGGGATGTAGACATCACAGTTCTTTGAAAAAGGGGGTACAAAATCATAAGTAAGATGGCGATTAAGCTTTTTCATCTCCTCTTCATCTATACCCAATATCTTAGCCACACGACTCAGTTTCTCACCCTTAGGCAGACTGATGGTTGCGATAGAGTTAAGACTTGCTCGGTTCATCAGATAACTGTACCCACTGGCACTCATATCATTTTCATCAATGCCCATCAAACCAAAAGAGAGGATTTTACGCAGATAATTACGAGTCTCTTTTGGCAGATACTTCTCTTCTTCATCCAAAAGGGTAAAAACATCATCGCTGCCAGCCTTATCTATGGCACGATTAACACATCCTTCTCCACAGTTGTACGCCAAAGCGGCCAAGTACCACTTGCCCAGTCTGCTATGTAGACCTGAGAGAAAAAGAGCAGCTGCTTGTGTAGACTTTACGGGGTCACGTCGCTCATCGATATAATCATCGATCTGTAGACCATATTGACGTCCTGTTGCTGGCATAAACTGCCAAATGCCTGCTGCTTTTTTACGTGAAAATGCCTTGGTGGTGAAAGAGGACTCTGCCATAGCAAGATAGATAAATTCTGGTGGAACATCTGCCTTGCTCAAAATCATTTTGATGGTAGGGATGTAGAGTTTGGCACTCTGCATCGCATTGTAGTAGTGTTTATAAGCCTCTGGAGACTTTTTTTGCTGTAACACAAGGTTAAGATGTTCATCATGGATGTAGTTAGGATCAACATCAAATGCCCTCAACAGCATGATCTCACGGTTATGATTATTTTCAAAACCCAAGCCACCAAAAAGAAGGTGTGGCACTAACAATAAAAAAAGTATCAATATATATCTCAATCAAGCCCCTATATAGGCTCTTATATTATCTAAGATAATTACAATAACTACTTTAAGCTTCGTAATTCGATCCAAGCTGAAGTTATGGATGTTTCATATTGATATAATATTATGAAATATTAAAAAGTTTTTGTGCATTTTTGGTCGTTAAATGCTCTATAAATGCTTCACTGAGATCTAAGATATCTGCCATCTTGTCTCGTACCAATGTCGTAAAAAAAGGCTCATTTCTCTCACCACGATGAGGATGTGGTGTCAGGTAAGGACCATCAGTCTCTATAATTAACTTTTCTTGAGGGATCTTAGGCAAGACATTTACCAATTTTTTAGCATTTTTAAAAGTGAGTACCCCACCAATGCCATAATAAAAATTATGTTCACTTAAGACAAGAAGCTCTTCATCTGCATTAAAACAGTGTAGAACACCACCCACCTCGCCTGCATCAGTCTCTTCAAGTATTACTCTAGCATCATGACTGGCATCTCTTATATGGACTATAAGTGGTTTTTTATACGCCTTAGCCAAGCTGATCTGTGCTTCAAATACCTCTTTTTGAAGACGTTTTTCCTCAGCTATTTCTTCAGGACTGCCTTCAAGCCTAAAATAGTCCAGACCACACTCTCCAACTGCTACACATTTAGGATGATCAATATACTTTATAAGCATCGCTTCATCATAAGCATCTTTGTCATAAGGGTGCACACCTACTGCAAAATAGATAGACTCATACTGCTCTGCTAAAGAGACGGCTCTCTCAAGTGTGGCCAAGTCTGCACCAGGGATAATGTAACGCTCGACTCCCCCCTCCTTCGCTCTTTGAAGCACTGCATCAAGATCGTCTTCATAACGGACGTCATCCAAGTGTATATGGGTGTCAATAATCATTTTTTCTCCTCTTTTCTCTCTTCACGCATCTGCTTTACGTCTTTTATATTTTTGATCAACAAAGCACTAAAAAAAAGTGCTATAACAACAGCGATACCACCAGAAGCGTAGTTACCTGCATTAAAAGCTACACCAGCGTAAATAAGGGACACAATAGCAATAATAAAACACATTTTCAGCCTGCACTCTCTAAAAGCTCTTTAGCAAAGTCTTTGGCCTCTTTGGTCACAGTATCACCACTGATCATTCTTGCGATCTCAGCAACACGCTCTTTATGAGAGAGAACCCGCACTGTACTGACATCACTTTTTTCAACCATAAAGTGCTGTTCTCCCATAGAGGTGAGTTGGGGTTGATGGGAGATAACAAAGACCTGGAAATGTTGAGAGAGCTGACGTAGTACCTTCGCCACACTCATAGACTCTTCACCACTCAAGTTGGCATCGATCTCATCTAACATAAGCACACCCCCATGTTCTTGCATGGACTCTGACTGTAACGCCAAAAGCGCCAGACGCAGGCGGTTGAATTCTCCTGAGCTGACCTTATCTAAAGGTGCACCTTGCAAATTGAAGTGCACTTTATCTTGTCCACTCACCATAAAGTCCCCATGAGAGATGCTCATCTCTGCACCACTCAAGTATAGTTGTTTAAGATAGCCATTAATCTCTAAATTGAGATCAAACAACACTCCTGAACGCTTTACAGAGATGTGGTCTGCCAAGGTCATGACCTCTTTATAAAGCAGGTCAACCTCTTGTGCCAAACGTGCCTTTTCTATATCAAAGTTTTCATACTTCTCAAGCTCTTTAGCCTTCTCTTCACGGTACGCTAACGCTTCATTTATAGAGCCATAACGATGTTTAAGATCAGAAAGTTCTTCTAAGCGGTTTAAGACAGACTCTATATCTTCACCTTCAAGGTCTAAAAAGTTGGAGCGTGCTTGTTCAAAAACGGTACGTAGTTCATTCATCGTGTCATCAAAAAAAGCACTGTCTGCATCTAAAGAGTTCAGTGCATCACTCACCAAGTGCTCTTTCTCAAAAAACTGTTCTACTGCATTGATCTTTTCTTCTGCTTTCTCTTTTTTTGAGAGAGAACTTTTAATCTCAAGTAGAGACTCATACTCATTTTTTTGGGGATTTATGGCATCTATTTTAGAGAGTTCAAAGGCGGCAAACTCTTTGTGTTCTTCTATACGTCGTTCTTGTTCTAAAAGCTGTTCTAACTCATGTTTTCTGTTTTGATACAGAACAAAATCTTTTTTATAGATCTCTAAAGTCTCACTATAGGTTTCATCATCTTTAACAACTTGCTGGTCTAAAATACTTAACATGTTAGTCTGTTCAAAGTCACTGTAATCTTTTAGACTCAAAAGGCGCATATGCTTTTTAGATATTTTGTGCAAAGCTTTTTTAGAGACACTCTGCGCGTTTAAGAAGTAGCGCACCTTCTCTTTTTTCACCTGTTTCAAGATGTTAGGCTCTTCATTTTCAAAGCCCGTGGCCTCTTCGTCTATCTGCCAATTAACAGAGGCTTCACTCACTTCAGCCAGCGCGTCATCAAAACCAACAGCACCCAAGATAGAGCGCATCAACACGGACTTACCACTTCCAGAAGGACCAGAAAAGACTATAAGACCAGAGCCTAACTCCATCTCCACTTCTTCAAAGGTCAAACAGTTTTTAAGATAAAATCGTTCTATCATAAGGCTACTTCCATGGTATGGCACAAGCCATCATTCATCATTAAACATTCAAAATTCAACATTAATCTACTCTCCCCAACTTAATTTCTCTTTAAGTACTTCAAAGTAATTAAACTCACTACGGTGTATCAGGCGTGCTGACTCTTTGGCCAAATAGATTTTAAGAAGATCACCTGCACCAAATTCATACATATCTTGTCCATCTACTATCGCTAAAGCATTTATGTCTGGTGTTGTCACCTCTATCTCATACTGTCCAGGGAGTACCACAGGACGTTGTGTTAAGGAATGAGGAGAGATAGGGGTCACTACAAACACTTGCGTTAAAGGGAACAGTACAGGTCCGCCACATGAGAGGTTATATGCAGTTGATCCTGTAGGTGTGGAGACGATGACACCATCACCATAATAGGTGTTAAAAGGACGTCCATCAACAGAGGTCTCAAGATGTATCATTTTAGAGATAGAAGGTCTACTTAAAACGATATCATTAAAAGAGACGATCTCCTTGACACCTGTTTTAGACACTATGGTTGCTTGTAACATGGCGCGCTTGTCCAAACGAAAGTCACCAGACTTCAACTTAGGAATAAAGTCGTTCAACTCTTCTATGTCAAAATCTGCCAAAAACCCCAATTTACCTGCATGAACACCCAAAACAGGGATCTCATATTTTGCTGAGCGTCTCACCGCAGAGATGAGGGTACCATCACCACCAAGTGTCACCAACATGTCAGCACTCTGGCACATAATCTCAAACTCTTGACCCATGACATCAATCATGCCACCACTGATAGTGTCTATGATGACATCTATTTTGTGCGCTTCAAAGATCTCTTTAATCTCGAAAAACTTGTCTTTTAACTCTGGAGTTGAAGGTCTTAATATAATACCTACACTTTTTATATCTAATGGTCCCAAATCTCTTAACCTCAAAATTTCTAAATATTAAGTAGATTATAGCCTATTCTTTAATAAGCTAAAAAAGTATGGCACATTTAACTAAAAAAGAGAATTCTTCTCTCCATCTCTACCACACTAAGCTTTTTGACCACCCGCTTTGGCTATAATCGCGAAAAATATTACGAGCACATTAGTGTCTCAAGAAGGATTTTCTCGGTGAGAAGTCATTACTGTACAGATTTGGGTAAAGCGAACATTGGCGATAAAGTAGAACTAGCAGGTTGGGC
>JALSUN010000077.1 GCA_027061425.1 Helicobacteraceae bacterium | reverse complement strand
CAGGTAAACCTAAAACGGCAGAGTATCCATACTTTCTTGTATCACGAGAGATATTATTCTCGTGACCATACGTATTTGAAGTAACATTATAATCTCTATAGGTCTTAGGGTCTCCATCAGCATATACGCCATAAGCAGAGGCTCCAAAGGTTAAGAGATGGGCATTGTTACTATAACTAGCACCCACAACCCCTTTTCGGTCAGCGCCTTGTTGAGCAAAAACACTTAAACTGTTAGTAAGCAGTGGGTCTTGAAAATTTGCATTAACAGAATACGTAAATAGGTTCTCACCATTATTACTCAGAGCACCTGCTGTTGCTGAAGCCCCTGCATAATGAAGATTTAAAGGTTCGTAATAAGCATCTTCAGTGTCAATAACTTCTTTAGCCGCTGCATCACTCTCAGAGAGGAAACTGTCACTTGCACTGTCCGAGATAAAGCTGGCGTTTGCAAAGTAAGGTTTGTCTTCAAAAAAGAGCTTAGTGTTGTGTGGTACCTCTTGGGTTGGAGTGATAGGATTGATGACATAATAGTAATTCTCTTCACCTATAGCAGCGATAAGTACCTCTTCATCATTAACAAGACGTGCTTCGATAACATTGTCAGCAGATGAGACACGCGTGACATCACCATCGTCATAACGGTAAAGTGAGGTTCCTTTTTCACTGTTGGCTACGAAGTAAACGCGTCCTTTAGAATCCACATCACTTACAATGCCATAATAGTCATCAAGTGCATAAAGTGCTTGCTTGTTTTTAAAGAGGGTTCGTTTTTTACCCTCTTGCACAAAGTAGTAGAGGTTGTCATCACTGTCTATAAACACTGAAGAGTTTACTTTGGCGTAAAATTCATCTCCTACATAAAGTTGGGGTTGGAGAAATGAAGAGGGAACATCAAAATAGACAGGTACACCATCTTTAAGGTAGCCCTGAACCATCTTACCATCAGTACCCTCAATGAGTTTTCCATCATCATCAAAGAGACCCTGTGTAATACGTGTTGGGTTAACATGATTACTGCCTTGTGTAGCATACTCATCATGAATGTTCAAGATTTTTGCTTGAAGATAACTGTCACGCTCTTTGGTCACTGTTTTATCACTTTTAAAAAGTTTCACCAACTCTGGAGCATGTTGGGCATCTGAGGTTAAGAAAAAGATCTTGTCACAGTTGTTGTTGAGTGAGGTAAAGTTCATAGAAGTCGCGATGCGCTCACCCTCCGCTTCTACAAAGCCCTCACCCTGTGCTAAAAGCCACGCTTCATACCCCTGAATAGCCTCTTCAAAGCTCTCACCAAAGGTCATACGGTAGATCGTGTTGGTACGAAATGGCCACAGCCATGACTTGGAGTGGTTATAGAAAAAACTGTTGGTCTTCTCTAAACCATATTTTTCTGCGAGGTAGAGTTGAAAGAAGCCCCCTACAATATAGTGTCTGTCATAGTAAGGAAACTCATGGGTGGTCTGGTTAAACAAGAAGTGTGGCGTGATGTGTCCCGCCTTTGCTTGTAAAATACTTTCAGCTCTCAAACGCCCACTATAAAGACGTCCGCCATTGCCATGCCATGACTCGTTCAAGACCGCATTTCCCTCTAAGGTATAAGAGGTCAACATGCTGTTGGGAAGTACAAAGAGCGGTAGAGGAAACAGTGGCAGCACATTGTTACCGAAAACAGTATGGAGCCCTCGTGAGACGGCACTCGCTTTAGCATTCATCTGATAATTGTGTGCGGTCTCATGGTAGATCAATGTATCTAACCAAGAGGCTGTGGTGAAGTAGTCCACCATCTGCGATCCTCCAATATAGTTGATCTGCATGTTGAGTGGATACTGTGTGGAGAAACCATTGGCGATCTGGTTTTGTTGGGAGATGATACCGACATAGAGCGTCTGATCAAGGCGATATCCAAAGGTACTCTCATACTCTTTATGGATAATAGGCTCAAGTTGCATCGCCTCTTTCGCTGCATACTGGTTCTGTTCAGTGTAGATCATCTCAACATCAGTAGAAGAAGACTTCTTCGTAAAGTAGCGCTCATCACCAGGAACAACGGCTTGTCCAGCCTGTAGGAGTTGTGCACCAAGTAACGACAGTAAAATCAAATGTTTGTTCATAATTATCACCCATATACTTAACTATGAGTCATTTTACATTATGTTCTCTTAATCAAGGGCCTCTAAAACCCGCATCCAAAACTCATCTTCTTCATGCACTTCAAAAGCTTCATCAAATCCACCCAGTGTCTCATACAATTTTTTAGATATCACGGCTTCTGAACGCTTAATACGCCCCTGTTTTAGGGCTTCAGCAAGTGTAACTTCTACGCCGTCATGCACAAGAGATACTTTTTGAGCCGGTCTACTTTTAAGTGCCTGTTTTTGAATTTTTAGATAATTTTTAGGCCAGAGGGTGTCTGCCTCTAAAAAAGCGATGTACCCATGCTCTGACATCATCACGCCATTGTTACAAGCAGAAAACAGACCCATATGTGTTTGACGTAAAAGAGAGACCCCATCATAGACTTTAACCACTTCACGCGTTGCATCACTAGAGCCGTCGTCCACCACGATAATTTCATCAGCCTTAACAGACTGCTCCAGCACAGAGTCTATAGTACTTGCAAGAGTAGCCACACTGTTGTGTGCGGTGATGACGACAGAGATTTTCAAGAGGTTACCAGACCTTGAGTTCGTTATAGAGACTGTCACGCTCTACTGGAATGAACCCTGTGTCTTTAATCTGGTCTATAAATTCTTGAAGTTCTAAACCATTAGCGCTATTCGCCCCTGCCGCAGAGTTGATGGACTCTTTTTCTATCGTTCCATCCAAGTCATTGGCGCCAAACTCTTGAGAGAGGAGTGCAAGGTTCACGGTAGAAGTCACCCAGTACGCCTTTAAGTTGGCAACATTGTCAAGCACCAGACGGCTGATGGCCATCGTTTTCAAAATCTCATGGGCAGTCATAAACTCTTTGATGTTCAAAAAGTTGTTTTCACTCTGATAGACCAGAGGGATGAAACAGTTAAAGCCCCCTGTTTTGTCTTGAAGGTCGCGGATACGCATCATATGGTCTACACGGTCTTTACGTTTTTCTACATGACCGAACAGCATCGTAACGTTAGACTTACGTCCACGACTGTGCCATTTTTCATGGATCTCAAGCCACTGTTCAGAGGTCACTTTTCCTTTACAGATATAGTCACGCACCTCTTCATCAAAGATCTCAGCACCCCCACCTGGTAGTGAGTCCACCCCATTTTCTATCATAATGTCGATGATCTCATCATAACTTTTGTTGTACTCTTCAGAGAGAAAGTGGATCTCAGCCGCAGTCAGTGCCTTGATGTGAAGCTCTGGGTACTTCGCTTTGATCTTGGAAAAAACAGTGGTGTACCAGTCCAGACCGGTCTCAGGATTATGCGCAGAGACGATGTGTACCTCTTTAATCCCGCGCGCAGCAATGTCATCAACGATGTCCATAATCTCTTCATGTTTCAATGCATAAGGCTTAGGGTTTTTACGACTCGCAGAGTAGGCACAAAACTTACAGACATCCTTACAGATGTTGGTAGGATTGATGTGACGGTTGATGTTAAAGTAGGTCTTTTTACCATGCATCTTCAAGCGTCTCTCGTTGGCCAGTTCACCCAACTCAAAAAGGTCCATCTCATAGAGCCCTAAAGCCTCATCAAAATCTATACGTTTACCTGCTTTGATCTTCTCGACTACGTTCATCATTATGTCCACATGTTTTATTATTGTCGTCGCATTATAGCAAAAGCTTTTGAGCCCAATATGCTAAAATGTGATTACTTATAAGTTTAAGGACATTTTTTACCATGAACATTAACATTGCCATAGAAGACCTGCTGGAAAAAAAAGCTAAAGACTTTGAGATCTCCAAGCTTTTCAAAAACCACATCAATGACTATAAGGCCTCTCTACCTGAGCTTTTTGAGAGTACCCAAGGTAAAGATTTCTTGGTGAAACATACCCGTCAACTCGACAAGATCATCTCTCTGATGTATAAAACCGTGTTGCGTCAAATGTTTGGTAACTACTTGCCGATGCGCTCATCCATCCCCATCGCTGTTATCGCACTTGGAAGTTATGGAAGGGAACAACTCTCTGTTCATAGTGACATTGACCTTATGATTGTGTTTAGAAAGTGTGCAGGCTACAACACCGATGCTATCATAGAGAAACTGCTCTACTTGGCATGGGATGCAGGACTCAAGCTTGGCCACCGTGTACATGAGGTTTCTGACATCGAAAAAGCTGCAGCTGAGGACATTACCATACGCACCTCTTTTATGGAAGCACGTCTCATCATCGGTTCACCTTTCACCTGGCACGCTTCTCAAAAAGCCTTTCATAACATTCGCATCACTGATCCTAAAACCTTCATTCTCGCCAAAATAGAAGAGGCCCATGTCCGCCGTCACAAATACCCTACTTCCATGCAGCCTAATGTCAAGGAGAGTGTGGGTGGATTAAGAGACTCCAACCTGCTCTTTTGGATCGCAGCGACCCGTTATGGTATCACCTCTCAAAAAGATCTTATAGGCACTGTCTTTACAGAAGAGGAGTATAGAGAGTATCGTATAGCACTCGAGCTCATTTTCAGGGTGCGTTCTGCCCTGCACCTCATCACCAACAAACAACAAGACCAACTGGTGATGGACCATATGCCTCGGGTCTCGCAAATGTTAGGCTTCAAAGATGAACGTAAAATGGTCTCTCGTCTTTTAGAAGCGATGTGGCGTGTTGACAACTTCTCTCAGATTTTTATTAAAAAGATCATCAGACCTTATCTTTATGAGCCATCATCACTGCAACAACATCGAAAAGAGCGTCTCTCAAAAGGTCTTTACCTCATCAAAGACCGTCTTTTTAGTGTTTATGGTGTTAAGAATGATGCCATAGAGCCCCTTTTGTCTGTACTTCTCTCCATAGAAGACATCCCGTTACGTTTTGATCCGAGTCTACTCAAGCGCTTTACCTATGCATACATAGAGCATCCCCTCTCTGAACAGGTACAAACACAGTTACTCAAACTCTTTCAACGTCACAACAGTTTCTCTATCTTGCAACTCTTTTTTGATGCAGGGATCTTGCATGAGCTCATCCCAAGTTTTAAAAAGGTACTCCACCTTCCACAGTTTGACGGCTACCACCACTATCCTGTGGACATCCACTCCATAGAGTGTGTCAAAGCCTTGGAAAATATTCAAGAACCTTTTATCCAAGAACTTTATCAAAGTTTTTCTCTACAAGAGCGCACCATTTTAAAGATTGCCACCCTTCTACATGATGCCGGTAAAGGACGTATGCAAGACCATAGCGAGGTCGGTGTCAAACTGATCGTTCCCTTTTTAAAAGAGCTTGGCTTTGCTAAAGCAGAACAAAACTTAGGAGCACTGCTGGTCAAGCAACATGTTTTGATGACAACTGTCGCCTATAGAGAAAACCTTAACAGTGAAAAAACCCTCTACAAATTTATGTCTCAGATAAAAAGTGAAAAGGCACTCAAGATGCTCTATGTCTTGACCTATGCCGATATCAATGGTGTAGGTGAAGGCACTTGGACCAATTTTTCAGCCAACCTCCTTAAAGAGCTCTACAACGCCTCCATGGATATCGCCCAACAAGAGGAGCGTATCAGTGATGCTTCGAAGCGTCTTGCTATTGAGACCCGTATTAAAAATCGGGACTCATTTAAAACCCTCCCACGCACCATGCAAAAAAAGGTACTTAGCATAGAATCCAACCTCTTCTTTTTCAAACATTCACCAGAGGAGATCATCCAAGTGGCCAACGAGGCGAGAAATGTCAAGAGGTTTCACTACAGTATCAACACTGAAAAGGGGGGCATGAGCATACAGATTATCCGCCGTGTACCGCTAAACCTCACCTACCTTTTAGGAAAGTTTTCCTACTTGGATGTAGCCTCTATGGAGGTATTTACCCTCTTTGATGATCTGAAGTTTTTCAAAATAGACTTCTTGAACCTCCCCGAATTCGACTCACTGGAACATGTTGAAGAGATTGTAGAAAATGCTTTTAATATGGAGGAAAGTGTTAACATTGAGTCTCCTAAAATCAAACCTGAAGCGATCATGCTTGACTGTGAGCACTCCAAGACCTATGCACAAATGAACATCAACACCACCAACCAACGGGGGCTGCTTGCCTACATTATGCAGTGTTTTGACGCACTAGAGGTCAACATCGCTGCCGCAAAGATACACAGTACCAAGACACGGGTACGCGATCACTTCTTAATTGAGAAACAGAACAAAATGTGCGATAATGCGCCGCAACTAATTAAACTGCTGACTAAAGGGTGTGACTAATGTGTGGAATTGTAGGATTTGTCGGAACAAACAAAGTAAAAGATGTCTTGCTTGATGGACTCAAAGAGTTAGAATACAGAGGCTATGACTCTGCTGGTATCGCCGTTCTTCAAGGAGAGCAATTTTCATCTTACAAGGCTGTTGGAAAACTCGACAACCTGGTTCAAAAAGTTGCAGACTTCAAACCCAAGGGTTTTGCTATAGGCATCGGTCACACCCGTTGGGCCACCCATGGTAAGCCAACAGAACTCAATGCCCACCCCCATCTTGGTACATCCTCTTACGTTGTGCATAATGGCATTATAGAGAACTATCAGGAGATCAAAAACCAACTCACACAAGATGGGGTACGTTTTTTAAGCCAAACCGACACTGAAGTCATAGTGCACCTTTTTGAAAAACACTTGGCTGTAGAAAAAACACCTTTTGAAGCCTTTGAAAAGACCCTTAGTGAACTCGAAGGTGCTTACGCCATTTTGCTCGCGACCAAGTCCATGCCAGACACCATCTTTTTTGCTAAAAATGGTTCACCGATGATTGTGGGTGTCAATGATGAGAATGAAAAAGTTTTTGCCTCTTCAGACGCACCTCTGATCGGGCATGCTAAAGATGTACTTTACCTTAGTGATGGTGATTATGGCTATGTCTCTCCTACTGAACTACAACTTTTTAACAGCGATGCCAAAAACATAAAACCCACCTTTTCACCTTTGCCTACCTCTAAACTCTCTGCACAAAAAGAGGGTTTTCGATTTTTTATGGAAAAAGAGATTTACGAGCAGAGTGATGTGATCAGTGATGCACTTTTAGGGCGTATCCAAGATGATGGCATTAACTTTGATGAGTTAGACCCTGCCCTTTTTGATGGTATTAATGAGATCAAGCTCTGTGCCTGTGGTACCTCTTATCATGCCGCACTGGCGGCTTCTTACCTGTTTGAGCGTTATGCCAAGGTGCGCGCCTCTGTTGAAATTGCCAGTGAGTTACGTTACAAAGAACCTCTACTCTTAAAAGACACGCTTTTTGTGGTCATCTCTCAAAGTGGCGAGACTGCAGACACCTTAGAGACACTCAAGATGGCAAAAGCTGCAGGACTCAAGACCCTCGTCATCTGTAATGTCGACAACTCTTCTATGGTACGTTTGGCAGATGCCAGTGTACTGACACGTGCAGGCATCGAAAAAGGGGTCGCCTCTACTAAAGCCTTTGCTACACAGATGAGTGTTTTATGGATGCTCTCACTTTATGTTGCACAGATCCGTGATACACTCACCAAAAAGGCGATGCAAAAACAGCTTCATGCCCTAAGAGAAGTACCAAACAGCGTCAAGATAAATGATGCCCTCCATGAGAAGATCCGCCGTCTTTCTAAGCGTTACCTTCATGGTCATGGCTTCTTCTTTATCGGTAGGGATGTCTTCTTCCCACTTGCACTTGAGGGCGCACTCAAACTCAAAGAGATTACCTACCTTCATGCTGAAGGATATCCTAGTGGAGAGATGAAACACGGTCCTATCGCTATGGCAGATCCTGAACTTTTCACTATCGCACTGATGCCAAAAACCCTTTTGTACGACAAGACCAAAAGTAATGTAGAAGAGTTAAGTGCCCGAGACAGTACTATCTGTGCCATTAGTCCTGTTACTTTTGACAAAGCCGATGACTTCATCCAGACCAAAAGCCATGACCATTATATGTTAGAGTTTTTTGAGATGATGGTTGCTTTGCAGCTACTCTCTATGGAGATATCTGTACGTTTAGGAAATGATGTGGACATGCCAAGAAACTTGGCAAAAAGTGTCACTGTAGAGTAACACAGGAACGTCTCTCATACGAGACGTCCACAACTTCATCTGACAATACTTCTAGAGTAGCTCCACTACCTTCTCTTCTTCATTAAAAAAGTCGAGTAACACTTTTTTATCTATCTTATGGTTAGCGCTATGGTAGAGGTTTTCCGCCAGGGCTTCAAGCACTTCGTCCACACCCTTGTCTTGATTTTTATAGGGGAGTAACAGTTCAAAAAGCGCCTTATCATCTTTAGCACTTTTGATCTGCTTCTCAATGGTGTCTACCTTTACTACACGCTTCTTTTGTACTCTATCGCGCATCATCAACCATACCAACAGAGCACCCATTAAAAACCCGACTAAAGCACTCAATGCCATCTCACTGTAAGAGGTTGAAGGTACCACAGCAACTTCACTTTTTGCACTCTCTTTAGGCACTTCTAATCCACTGTTTTGTTGTGGTGTACTCAAAGTACTCTTCGTAGCGACACCCCCCGTGACTTCTACCTTTATAGGTGCTGTCTCTACCTGCTGCTCTGACGCTGTTTTTGCATCGAAATAGCGTAAAGTAAGTGGAGGGATGGTGTAATTTTGGTCTGCTATCACCACAATCTTCTGTTTAAATACGCCACCATAGGCACCATTTTCAGTGTAACTCTCTACTGTCGGCTCATTAGCATAGACAACTGCCCCTGCAATGTCAAGGTTGAACTTTTGAACATCGTCAATGTTACCTACACCTTCAACCGTCAGCGTCACGTTGACAGGCTTATTTGCCAATACAGTTGTTCTGTCCACCTCAGCTCTGATTTTAAACTGTCCATAAAGCTCTAATCCTGATGGTAGTGGCTTCGCATGAAGAGAAACCCCATTAGAGAAAATTTTAGTGTACTGTATCTGCTGTCCAAATGCTGAGCTGAAAAAAGGATCCATCCCTCTTCGAGAGTTACGCGTCAGTTGTCCTATCTTCGCTGTCAATGGAGGGATCTCTATAGTACCACTCTTTTGGGCGAAGAGTAGATAGCGTGTCGTTTGCGTACTATACTCACCATCCGTACCTTTCTCCATACCCTCAATTTTTTTGACCCAAAAGCCTTCAAACTTAGGCTCTTCAATGTCAAGTTTATAAATAGGAATGTTCGGCTTCTTTTTAAACGTCACACTAAACATCACCGGTTCACCCACATGGACTTCCGTTTTGGATAGGTTGACATCGAGTACCACTGGAGCACTTTTGTCTTGTGATGGTACTACAATCTTCACCTCTATCTCAGCCGTCTTTTCTACCGCACCATCTATAGTTACACTATAAGATGGAATACGTAGTGACTTTTGTGGAGAGAAAGTAAAACTCTTGGAGATCGTTTTTGTAAAACTTCCATTGATCATACTCAAGTTCTGCGATCGGGACTGACTGATGATGGGGTTACCCCCTATCTCATTGATCTCTGGAAACTCTATATCATCTCCAGTAGCCGCAATCGTCAAGGTGACATTGTCACCTCTATAAAGGGCATTTTTGTCTACAGTTGCGCTCACGCCACCCCAAGCTAACAGGGGCAACATCAATAACAGTAGTATCTTACCAAGCTGTAGTCTCTTCATGGTCTCCTCCTTTCGTCTTTAGTGGTACCATCAAGGTCTTGATGCCGCGTTTGTCCAGCATCTTCTCATACTTTCGCTCCTGCATATCACTGATAGGTTTTGCTTTTGTCTGTTTCATATTGTCTCTTTTCTTTTGATCTTGTTTGGACTTTTTGTCCTCTTTGGCTTTTTTCTCTTCTTCTTTTTTCTGCTCAGCTTTTTGCTCTTGCTCTTTTTTCTTCTGCGCATCACTTTTTTGTTGATCGCTTTGTTTGTTCTTGTCGTTTTTGTCACTCTTTTTTTTCTGATCTTTTTGATCTTTGTTCTTCTGATCTTTCTGGTTTTGCTGATCTTTTTTGTTTTGATCTTTATTTTTTTGATCTTTATTGTTTTTCTTGTCGTTCTTCTTCTGATCTTTTTTATTCTGTTTTTTCTGCTGCTGCTTCTGTTTTTTCAACAGCTCCAGATTGTACTTAGTATCAGCATCGTCTGAGAGCTTCAGCGCCTCTTCATAAGCAGCGATCGCTTCATCTATCTTTTTGCTCTGTGCATACGAATTCCCCAGGTTGTGCAGGGCTTTTGGCTTGAGTTCAGGGGTATTGACCTGTTTGAACTCCGCAATAGCCTTATCATAGGCCTTCTCTTTATAGTAGGCATTTCCCAGGTTGTAATGGACCTCATCGTTTTGATGGTCCAGAGAACCATACGCAGCGGCACTCTCTTTATAATGGCCCTCGCCATAAGCATCTTTCGCCTTTTCGAGGGTCTTGAAATCCAGCAGTCCTCCAAAAAGTGAGAGAGATGACAAGATCATTATCAAAGTCATTCTAAACATGTTCTCTCCTTTTAGCCGGCAGTGAGTAGAGACTCATGACCAGCAGTAACAGCGCCAGTATCAACGGGTAGTAGAAGAACTCTTTGACATCTCTGATCGTCGAGTTTTCCAGGTTCTTCTTGGTAAAGCGCTGTTTGATGGCATCGGCCAGTGCTTTGATGTCGTTGGTCTGCAGAGAGGACTCCATATAGGCGCCCCCGCTCTGAAGTGCCAACTGCTTGATCTTATCGTTACGTCTGACCACGACGATGTCTCCGTTTTTGTCGGTCATCGCACCCTCAGCTGTGGGGATAACACCCCCTTTTTGTGTACCGATGTTATAGACGAATACCACGATGTGGTGCGCTTTCGCGTAAGCGATCTCTTTAGAGAAATCTGTATTGTCTCCTCCGTCTGTAAAGAGTACCAGTGCTTTGTTCTCGCTCTCTTTCATCAGGTCGTTCGTCACCTCGAGTGCATTCATCACCGAGGTCCCGCGCAAGGTCACCGAGTCGAAGTTCATATGCTCTACCAGGTAATCCAGAGTCCCGAAGTCTTCGGTGAGCGGTGAGACCAAAAAGGCACGCGAACTAAAGCCGATAACGCCGATCTTGGTCTCTTTCATATCTTCACTGAAGGCCTTGAACTTCTTTTTGGCCAGAGCCAGGCGGTTCGGATAGATGTCGTTGGCAAACATGGAACGAGAGATGTCAAAACCTGCCATCACATCGATGGTGCTTGAGCTCACTTTGATCTCACCGTTGTCCTCATAGGGACGCGCCAGAGCGATGATCATCAAAAAAGCGGCCAACAGCAGCAGGATGTTCTTCATAACCGGTGTCATGACTGTATCATTAAGTTGCAGGCGCTTCAAGGCTTCTTTGTCAAAATAGCTCTCCATGCTCCCACCCTTTTTAAAGAGCATCAAGGCCAAAGGAAGCAGCAGCACTATTAAAAGAAGAAGTTCTGGTGATTTAAACTGCATAACGTCTCCTTTTCAGAAATATATAGATAAAGAGCAGCAGTATCGCTCCGCCCAATGGATACTGGTAAAAGTAGTGTTTCTTTATAAACTTGTTCGCTTTGATCTCACTCTTCTCCAGATGGTCGATCTCATCATAAACCTCTTGTATCTGCTCAGCCGTACCGGCCATATAGAACTTGCCGCCGGTCTCTTTGGCGATCTTCGCCAAAACGGCTCTGTCAACATCTCTGTCTCCGCCGACACCGATGACATAAACTTTGATACCGTACTTCTTGGCCGTCTTTATCGCTACGTCCAGAGGAATTGTGCCGGCATTGTCCACACCATCCGTCAAAAGAATGGCGATCTTATGCTTGGAGTGTGAGTCTTTAAAGAGTTTGGAACTCATAAAGAGTGCTTCATAAAGTGCCGTACGTTGTTTACCTGCGATCCCGACAT
>JALSUN010000076.1:1569-11976 GCA_027061425.1 Helicobacteraceae bacterium | reverse complement strand
GAGTCAGGTCTTCTGTACCAACTTCTTTACAACCAGTACTTTATTCCTCAGTTTTATGAGGAGTACTTTACAAAGACCTATAGAGAGCTTTCAGAGATGATGTGGAAGCTGGATATGAAAGTTGTTGATGCAACTGTAGATGGGGTTGCTAACGTCTTCCACGGTACAGGAAAAGCAACGCATACAATGCAAGATGGTAACCTCTCTACGATGTTACGTTGGATGGTAGTAGGTCTAGTAGTATTACTTGTACTTGCACTAGCATTCACACTTGGACAATCAGAAGAAGTTCTTAAACTTCTCTCTGGATTAGGAGCTATATAGATGTTAGACCATATTTTATCAATCTTGATATTTTTCCCTGCCTTAGCAGCAGTGCTGGGCTTTATAGTCCATAAAGACAGTATGCGTGCGTATGGTATCATCGTTGCTACTGTAGAGTTTATACTCTCATTGTGGTTGTGGTATGCCTTTGATAACAATATCGCAGGTATGCAGTTCTTAGAGCAAGTTAACTTGGTACCGGCATTTGGTATCTCTTACCTTGTTGGTGTTGATGGTATCTCTCTGTTTATCATTATCATGGCGTCATTCTTTACGATGCTTGGTATTGCTACACTGACTGAGACACGTCGTATAAAAGACCTGATCATTACGCTTCTGTTTTTACAGATGACTATGGTTGGTGTTTTTGCTGCACTTGACGCGATTTTGTTCTATGTGTTCTGGGAACTCTCTTTAGTACCAATGCTTCTTATCATTGGTATCTGGGGTGGTCCACTACGTATTTATGCGTCAGTGAAGTTCTTCCTATATACATTTGCAGGTTCACTTGTCATGCTAGTGGGTATGCTGTTTATGGCGTACTACTACTACCAAGCAACAGCGATGATGGCACCAAACGGTATCGGTACATGGAGTTTCTCTCTACTTGACTGGTACCGCTTACGTCTAGATGTTGATCTTCAGTGGTGGTTGTTTGTGGCATTCTTCTTTGGTTTTGCGATCAAAGTTCCAATGTTCCCATTCCATACATGGTTACCATACGCACACGGTCAAGCACCAACTATTGGTTCGGTTATCCTTGCAGCAGTACTTCTTAAAATGGGTACGTATGCGTTTATCCGTTTCTCACTGCCACTGTTTCCTGATGCCTCTGTAGCGTTAATGTACCCTGTAGCTATATTGGCGATCATTATGATCATCTATACAGCGATGGTTGCTTATGCTCAAAAAGATATCAAACAAGTGGTTGCATACTCTTCAGTATCACACATGGGTGTTATCATTCTTGGTACATTTGCACTTAACGTTGAAGGTATTACGGGTTCTGTATTTTTGATGATCGCACACGGTGTTGTCTCAGGTGCGCTCTTCTTACTTGTTGGTGTTATATACGACAGACGTCATACTAAGCTCATGAGTGAGTTTGGTGGATTGGCACATATTATGCCTAAGTACGCAACGATCTTTGGTATTATGATGATGGCTTCTGTTGGTCTTCCTTTAACGATTAACTTCGTTGGTGAGTTCCTTTCACTACTAGGATTCTACAAGCAGTCTCACATGATGACACTACTTGCTGGAACAGCTATTATTGTGGGTGCTATCTATATGTTAGCTGCTTACAAAAAAATGTTCTTTGGTGAAGTAACTAAAGAAGAGAACAAAAATCTTAAAGATATTAACAAAACTGAGCTTCTTGGTCTGATACCTTTGACCATCATCGCTATCTGGTTGGGTATTTACCCTAAACCAGTACTTGAGCCTATCAACAACTCTGTTGAAGTTCTGGTACAGTTGATGCATGAAAAAGCGATCACTGAAGAAGCTAAGTCTGTTATACCGTCTATAGTAAAATTTGAAACTCAGGAGGCACACTAATGTTAGAAGCTGTCAATGTTTCATTCGCCTCATTAAATGTTGCGACACTTATGCCAATGACCATAGCGATCATTGGTGCCTTGGCTATCATAGTTATCGATCTCATTAAAGGTGGTTTAGACAAATCCCTTTACGTTATGATCGCGATGCTCTTTTTACTTCTTGACTTGGGTGCTGTTATGGGCTCTGCAAATGTATTTGCTGCCAATGGTACACAGTTAGGTTTCTTTGATGTGATGCTAATAGATGGTCTGGCTGTTTTAGGTCAGATAATCATTGTTGTTGCGTCTATGATGTTTATACCTCTTGCACTGACATCGAAGCGCTTCCATGAGTTCTCTTACCCAGAGTTCTTTGCACTCTTCTTGTTTATGATTGCAGGTTTCCAGTTTATGGTAGCATCTGACAACCTTATCTTGATCTTTGTTGGTCTTGAAACGGCGTCACTTGCACTTTATCCTATGATTGCACTACATAACCGTAGTAAGTCGTTTGAAGCTGCGGTGAAGTACTTCACTATGGGTGCTTTAGCTGCGGGCTTATTTGCCTTTGGTTCTATGGTACTTTACGCGCTTACAGGGTCTATAGAGATTCACCAGATCGCAGGTGTTTTAGCTGCTGATGGTTACGCTAACATGGGTTATGTACTGGTGGGAACACTTTTCTTGTTAGCTGCTTTTGCATTCAAACTCTCTTTGGTTCCTTTTCATACGTGGACACCAGATGTTTATGAAGGTTCTTCTGCAGCACTTGCAGGTTACATGTCAATCGTACCGAAGATCGCAGCGTTCATCGTAGCGATGCGTCTTTTTGAATTCTTGATTCACTCAGGGGTTATCTGGTTAGAAGTTGTACTGTATGCGATGGTCGTTATCACAATGACTATGGCAAACATCTGGGCAATTGTTCAGACTGATGTGAAGCGTATGCTTGCATACTCTTCTGTGTCACATGCTGGTTTTGTTATGGCTGCAGTTCTTATAGGTACTACGCAAGCTAACACGGGTCTTTTCTTATACTGGATTTTGTTTAGTTTTGCCAACCTTGGAGCCTTTACTATGTTATGGGTAAGTCGTCAAAAAGTACTTTTACCAGGTCAAAGTTCAGACCATCCATTTGAGAAGTTCTCAGGTATGTTCCAAACATCACCTATCCAAGCAACTTTGATGGCACTTTTCATGTTAACACTTGCAGGTCTTCCACCATTTGCACTCTTTTGGGGTAAACTTTACCTTATAGGAGCAGCAGTAAGTGGTGGCTTTACAGTACTTGCACTGATCATGGCGCTGAACTCTGCAGTTGCAGGTTATTACTACATTAAACTTATTGTGTTTATGTTTATGAAAGACCCAGTAAATGCTGAAGGCAGAGATTATTTGGTCAATGCTTCAACATCACTAAAAACAATCATTGGTATGGCAGCATTCGCTTCTCTATTTTTGTTCTTAGCGGTGAGCCCACTAATAGAGTTTATTGGTAGCTTTGTTTATAACTCAGGTTATTAAATCTACCACTTAAAGAGAGGTTCTCCTCTCTTTTCTCTCACCTTTTTTTCAGTATAATGCCTTAAAAAAGGTACTACATGCGTTTTTTGCTCCTAGTTACAACTTTATTTATCTCTTTATTGACATTACAAGCGGCTACTTATGACATTATCATTCCAGAAAAAAGTGTACAAGAGCGTATAAATCACGCCTTTCCTATTGTTAAAGAGACCATGTTTCTGACACTCAAAGTGAGTGACCCTCTACTACATCTTGATGGTGTTAAACAACGTGTGAACTTTACGGCAGTGATTAAAATCCCTAACATTAAAGATGCAGATGGGAAAATTATTACAGCGAAGGTAGATGTCTCTTCAAGGATTGCATACAGTCCAGGTGGTAACATTTATCTGAGAAAGATTAAAGTTGTTGATATAGAGAGTGATTACCTTAAAGGTGATATTAAAAATGTGTTACATTCCACTATAGAAAAAGCACTTAATGCTTACTTTAAATCTCGTACTATCTACTCATTAAAAGAGGACAAAGGACTTATTGGTGCTGCTGTTAAAAGTATCAAAAATGTGGTTATAGTCGAAAAGGGTATTAAAGTGATTTTTGCACTTTAAGTGGCAGGTCTCAGTCTAAAATAACTGCTCCCACTTCCTGAAAAGAAGTAGCCCTCTTTTTGTGCTGATTCTAAAGCACCATAGAGTGCTTTAGCAGGCTCAAAAAGGTCGTTAGCTTCTTCAGGCGTCAACGTCTCCAATATATGACGAGAGGTCTGCTTAGAGAGCTCTTTATACTCTTGCTTTGTCAAGGTTTTATAAAAATCACTTCTAAACTTTTGATATACCTTAGGTGTTGATATCTCTATATCAGGAGTATAGGTCTCTATGTCTAATGCCTCTTCTTCAAATGCTTCGACTACTTCTCCCACTCCAGAGACATTGGCACTCTGAAAGCCATAAACAAAAAAGGGAACGTCTGCTCCCACTTGAGCGCCTATCTGTGAAAGTGTGTCAATACTGAGATTAAGGTTTAAGGTCTCATTACACATATGTAAGTAGGTGGCAGCATCAGAACTGCCACCACCAAGACCAGCAAAAGCAGGGATGGACTTCTCCACCTTAACACCATAATCTTGCATGTAGGTTTTCAAAATTTCAGACTGTGTATGCTCAAGAAGCGCAACATAAGTTTTATAGATGGTGTTTTGTTGAACATTACAGCTAAAATCACCTTCTATTAAAAATGTTTGTGTCGGATTATCTATAAAATAGAGGCTATCGTAGAGATTATTAATACGTACAAATCGTGAAAGAATCTCATGATAATCTCCACGAAGACCTGTGACTTTTAGAAAAATGTTGACTTTAGCGTAAGCCTTATACTTTTTCATTGAGACTCACTTTATTAAGAAGGTAGTGTACCCCATCGTTATCTATCTCAATAATGGAAATACTCTCACCATTATCTAGCCAGTAAGTTCCATGCTCTTGTATCTCAAAATCTTCACTTTGCAGTTTTTGACCAAGTAAGATGGTCTCAATATCTTTAAGGTAGCTATTTTTAGGAGGTATAAGCATGTCGCGTATGTCTAAAGGTTTCTCGTCGTCATAATGGAACATCCCTTCGTTGAGACGTTCTAACGATGACAGGATACCACTACTTACGTTTAGCTTTTTGGCTATGAGTGCACCCAGTGAACGGATGTAAGTACCTTCAGAGACTGTTGCCTCAAAAGTGACAAAGGGGTGGTTGTAATTAATAAACTTTGTCTCATAGATGGTGGAGTTGATGGTGTTAAGGACTACCTCTTTACCCTCTCTTGCCAGATCATAAGCACGACGACCATCAATTTTTTTTGCACTAAAGATGGGTGGATAGTATGTGAGTTCACCTTCTAAAGAGGCAACAGCATTTTGAACATCTTCTAAGGGCAGAGGCTTTAATGTGTCTATCTGCTTAACCATCTCAATATCTAAAGAGTCAGAATGTGCACCAAGCCATAAAGTAGCGCGATATCTTTTAGGCGTTTTATTCAGAAAACGAAAAAGAGAGGTATATTTACCAAAAGCGATGATAAGCACCCCTTTAGCAAAGGGATCCAAGGTGCCTGAAAATCCTGCTTTAAGGGCATTGTATTTCCATTTTAGTTTGGATAGATACTGGTTAGAGCCAATATTTGAGGGCTTATAGGCCACAAAAAGACGGTTGATGTTGTCACGTTTTTGTTTGGCCATAGATTAGAGACGCTCTACAAATGAGGCTAAAATATCTCGTTTGGAGCCTCCAAAGTTGATACTGAGTTTAAACTCACGACCTGCTTTAGAGACTCCTAAAATACGACCTGGCCCAAAGATCTTATGGCGTACCAAGTCGCCTTTTTTAAAGGCAGTGTTCTGCTCTACCTTGAGGGAGCCAGCACAGAGACCGGCTTCTGTTAAAAAACGGCTTTTGGAGAGGTCAGTACGACGTCCCTTGTAAAAGCGGCTATTAACATGAGAGAGGGTGAGTGTGTCTTTGGCACGGGTAAAGGCAACATAGCCCAAACGACGCTCCTCCTCTGTATCACTGCCATCACCTATGATCGGTAAAAATCCCTCTTCAAGACCGATGATAAAGAGATGTTCAAACTCCAAACCTTTAGAGGCATGGATACTCATGATGTAGATACTCTCTCCTTCTACTGCATCTTGTTCGCTCTGTAGGGTGAGTTCATTCAAAAACTCGTCAAGCGTAGCTTCTGGTGACTGTTTGATGAAGTCACGAAAGAGTCCGTAAAACTCATCCATGTTGGCGATGCGCTCGTTGGCATCAGGCATACTTTTGTAGATGTCTTTAAGTTTAAAACGCTCTTCAAGAACATCGATAAACTCATAAGTTGAGTGCTCTGCTACTAAGATAATCTCATCAATGTCCGCTACAAACTTCTTGAGGGTTTGCGTGTTTTTCTTTTTAACCAAGGCTTCGAGTTCTGCTTGAGGTGTCTGCTTAATGTAATCATACATAGACATGGTTTTAGTAATCGCAGCCAACTCTATCTTCTCGACACTTGCCTTTCCTAGACCGCGTTTGGGTTTGTTGATGACACGTTTCATAGAGAAATTGTCATGTGGATTGGTAATAAGGCGGATGTAGGAGATAAGGTCTTTGACTTCTGCCCGGTCATAGAAACGTAAACCTCCTACCAGTTTGTAAGGGATGCCTCCACGGTTAAGACCCTCTTCGAGTGAGCGCGAAAGTGCATTGACGCGGTATAAAATGGCGATCTCTTTTGGAGAGGTGCCTTGAGAGATGAGTGTACTAATTTTAGTAGCAATCTTACGAGCCTCTTCGTTTTCATCATGAGAACTTAAGGTTATGACGTCATCGCCACCTTGACGGGTAGGGAGGAGCTTTTTACCCAAACGTGAGCGGTTATGTTGTATGAGCTCGTTGGCGACTTTTAAGATAGCCGCTTTCGAGCGGTAGTTCTCTTCGAGTTTTACCACTACCGTCTCTTTAAAGTCTTCATGAAATTCTAAAATATTACGAACATTGGCCCCACGCCATCCATAAATACTCTGATCATCATCTCCAACGACACAGAGGTTGTTGTGAGCAGAACAGAGCTTCTTTAGGAGTCTGAACTGTAACTCATTGGTATCTTGATACTCATCAATCATAATGTATTGATATTTTTTAGAGGTCTCTTGTGCCAATGTTGGATTTTCGTCTAAAAGTTTATAGGTGAGTGATAAAAGATCATCAAAATCTACCAAGTTGTTCTCATGGAGATAGGCCTCATACTCTTCATATATTTTGGCGATCTGCTGATAGTTTTTGAGTTCGGCTTGCTCGTAGGCTTGACTTGGAGAGAGTAGGGAGTTTTTATAACGCGAGATTTCACTAGCTATAAGAGGCAAAGGCATTTCAGAATTAATCTTTTTGATAATGCGTTTTTTATCTTCAGTGTCGATAACCACAAAATTGTTTTGGCGTTTGAGCAGATGGATGTGAAACTTTAAAAACAGCAGCCCAAACTTGTGGAAGGTACACAGTAATGGTGGATATGAGGTAGGGTTTATCATGGAAAAAGCACGCGCTTGCATCTCTTTTGCAGCCTTGTTCGTAAAGGTCAAGGTGAGTGTGTTGTTTGGAGCAATACCAACAACGTCAAGCAAGTAGGCCAGTCTTGAGGTGATGGTCTTGGTCTTACCACTACCCGCACCAGCTAAAATGAGAAGCGGACCATCTATGTGTTTGACTGCAGATGCCTGTGCTTCATTTAAAGAGTTAAAGATTTTTTCCATGTATGTACCACTATATTGATTAGGGCTTTTATTAGGTGCCCATTTTAGTTATATTGATTATATCTAAAATGATTTTACATCTACTTTTTATGGCAAACTGTCAGTTATAAAGGAAAGTAACTAAGGGTACATTACAAAACTGTTTAGTATTGCTCTTAAATAAGTAGAGATTATTCTTATATCATACATTTATTTATAATACTGCGTTATAATGCTTGTAAATATTATTTTATATAGAAGGATAGCTTATGCTAAAAGACTTTGCCAAACTGAACACTTTTTTAACTGTGATTAAAGAGAAAAGCTTTTCAAAAGCCTCTGCCAAACTGGGCATTTCCCAACCAGCAGTGACGCAGCAGATAAAATTTATAGAAGAGTATCTTGATACAAAAATTGTCGAACGTAAAAAAAATGGTATCAAACTCACTAAAGAGGGTGAAGATCTTTACCGCATCGCTGTACGTCTTGAAAAAGCAATCCACTCTAGTGAAAAAGATCTTTTAAAGATTATTAACAAAGATTTTACTTTTATTTTAGGATCTTCTTACTCTATAGGTAACTACATCATGCCACGTTTTATCGGTGCGATCAAAGAGAAAATAAACAACGAAGTGTATATGAATGTTGGCATGTCAGAAGAGTTGGTGGATGCGATAGAAGATAAAAAGATAGATATTGCACTGATAGAGTCTCCTGTATTTAGAGACCGTATTATCTACCGTGAATGGATGGATGATGAACTGGTGATTTTTTCTAATCAACCCATTACCAAACAACTTCGCCGCGATGACATGTATACGTTTGACTGGATCTGTAGAGATGAGAAATCTCATACTCGTCGTTTGACATCTGAGGCATTTGATGAGATTGGTGTAGAGTGTGCAAGCTTTAATGTTATTGGTGTGGTTCAGAGCCCAACGGCTATAAAAGAGTCTATTTTACGTTCACCTAAAGATGCAGCAAGACCTGTTGTCTCTGTGATCTCTCGTCATGTGATTCAAGATGAATTGGCAAACGGTACCCTTTATGAAGCCCGTGTGAAGGGTCAAAAGATAGAGCGTAAACTCTACATCGCTTATGGAAAAGAGCGTAAACATGACGCCTTTGTTGACAATGTCGTAAACTACCTCTTGTCACTAAAAGTATAGAGTACTTTGATGAAAGAGACCATCACATTTATAGGTAACGGAAACATGGCGCTCTCTATTGCTCAGGGACTTAAAAAGAGTTTTGACATCGAAGTAGTGGGGCGTTCTATGGAGAAGTTGGAAGCTTTTGAGAGTGCTTTAGGCGTGCGTGTTAAAAAGGCACTTTTAAAAGACTTTTACATTCAAAACAAGACACTGCTGTTTTGTGTTAAGCCCTATAATGTTCAAGAGGTTGGTGCCCAGTTTTCAGGTGAAGCGAAAGTAGTATATTCTGTGTTGGCAGGTACTACATTGGAAACTCTGAAAACCTATATCAAAACCCAAGCTGTAGTTCGTGCTATGCCTAACTTAGCAGCAACCGTTCAGAAGTCCATGACCACATTAACAGGTGATGAGACCTATAAAGTCCAAGCACAAGAGCTATTTAAAGCCATAGGAACTACACGTTGGCTCTCTTCTGAAAAAGAGATAGACATTGCTACTGCATTGGCGGGTTCAGGTCCTGCTTACTTGGCACTGATGGCGGAAGCCTTAGCTGATGGCGCTGTCAAGCAAGGTCTCAAAAGAGATGATGCCATGGCCATTATGCGTGGTCTTTTTGATGGTTTTGGAACCCTGATCCAGGAGGTTCATCCTGCGATTCTAAAAGATGGCGTTATGAGTCCTGGTGGCACAACAGCTGCAGGTTATGGTGCATTAGAGTCAGGTAATGTCAGAGCCTCTTGTATAGATGCTGTTGAAAAAGCTTATGAAAAAGCAGTGAAACTCTCTTAACTTTCACCCCTCTGATGTAAGACCTTGAGTCCCCCGGTATGCGGGACAATTCATCAATACATTCTACAAGAGTATAAGGCCAAAAAAGTTATGATTTTACATTTTGTTCCCAAAGGTTATCAATGATAAAAACAATCCAAGAATATGCCAAGATTATAATGGCTGAAGATATAGATGGTTATGAAAATGAGATGGATGCGCATGCTACAATGTTCCCAATAGCAGTGGTAATGCACCATATTATGGTGGCCGATGGCATCATCTCTGAAAAAGAGCGTAACCTTGTAGTACACTATTTTCAAAAAGAGTTTGCACTAGATGAAGGGGAGACCTATGCCCTTTTTGATGCAGTCGCTGAACTCGGCGAACCTCTCTTTACACACTTAAAATCTATAAGAAGTAAAATAGACGTAAAACCTGCCATAACAGCAAGCATCTTTAAACATCTAAACGATCTTATTATCTGCGATGGTTGTGAGGACAGTGAATATAAAGTGTTTGAAAAAGCGAGAGCAGTTTTAACATAATGTATAAATATATGAAGACGTCAATTACAGAGTAAAAGAGATTTTAGTCAAGACGGAAATAGAGGAAGTCACATTTTAAGAATTGGCGAAAGTTTGCTTTCAAAGCAATTTTTTCTTTAATCACGGCAGAACAATACGAAGAATACTTATGTATCTGAGTGTTGTGATAACAAAGAGTAAAGGAAAAAGTGTTTTGAAAGTGGTGGCTTATCTCGGAATCGAACCAAGGACACAATGATTTTCAGTCATTTGCTCTACCAACTGAGCTAATAAGCCGTAATAAAAAGAATCT
>JALSUN010000076.1:0-1469 GCA_027061425.1 Helicobacteraceae bacterium | reverse complement strand
TCTGAAGCATCGTGGAGCTCCTCTTGACGGTGAGGATCTAGGATGAAAGCGTTGATCTTCTTATAATCTATAGTATCATAAAGAACTTTTTCTACTGCCATGGCGATGAGTGCGTCCATCAAGAAGGCACCTTTGAATTTGACTTTCTGAGTATCGATCCCAAAATACTCAGCCAACTCTTGCTCACTGTCATAAGTGATAACAAAGGCATCGGTCTCTACATCTTTAAAGGCTTTAGGGATAATGGCAACTTCTCCCTCTTTCATACTTTTTAAAGGTTTGAGTTTGTCCTGTGTATAGGCTTCATACGAACCATGCCATGAGAGGTGGTCGGGAGCGATAGGTAGAAGAAGATAGAGGTTGGGTGAGGCTTCGTTTGTGTAGTGTAAGGTAAAAGAGCTGGTCTCTAAGATCCATATGGGGGCTTGAGTGGAGAGCTCTGCTAAGGGTGTGCCTATATTACCCCCTGCTTGAGCACCTTTGGTGGCTAAGAGGTGTTGTAACATCTGTGTGGTGGTTGTTTTTCCGTTGGTACCGCTAATCCAGATGTTAAAAGGCTTTTTCTCTAAAACGTAAGGAGAGCTGTCACCTAAAAATAGGTCATATTCACTGATGAGATTCTTAGCACTTTTAATGAGAGGATGGTGGGGCGGAATGCCTGGTGAAGGTACCTCTAGTTGAGAGTAAGTAGGGGTGAATTCGGTAGAAGGTTTGAGGCTGTTCTTTGCATCGTCTTTAAAGGGCTTGGTGATGTTATCATCGTAAAATGTAAAAGGACCATAATGTTTTGCAATGGCCTTTGTTGTGATACCATAACCAAAGAGTGTGATAGGAGGTTTTCTCATTTAACGTATCTTTAGTGTGATGAGTGCTAAGAGGTTGGAGAGCATGGCGATGATCCAGAAACGGACGATGATCTTGTTTTCAGCCCACTGCTTCATCTCAAAATGGTGGTGGATGGGGGCCATTAAAAAGACACGCTTTTTGCGCAGTTTGAAACTGCCTACCTGTAAGATCACGGAGATGGTCTCTACTACAAAGATAAAGCCTATGAGGATAAGCAAAAACTCACTTTTAGAGATGATGCCCATATAACCTATAAATGCACCAAGTGTCAGTGAACCACTGTCCCCCATAAAGACGGAGGCGGGATGGCTGTTAAACCATAAAAATCCTACCAGAGAACCGATGAGTGCACTGGCTATGATGGTCACTTCACCTACGGGAAAGTTTGGGAGCAGAAGGTAGGCGCTAAAGATGGCATGTCCGGTGATGTAGACCAGGACAGAGAGGGTCAAAAGGGCAAAGATAGAAGGTACGGCAGCCAGTCCGTCAAGTCCATCGGTGAGGTTAACAGCGTTAGAAGCAGCAACCATGATCAGTGCCCAGAAGAAGATGGCGAAGTAGCCCATCTCAAAAAGTGGTGCCTTGTAAAAAGGGATGTAGAGGTCTGTGTTCATGTTTGAGGC